>DATKZH010000171.1:0-2450 GCA_035528065.1 Thermoguttaceae bacterium
CAGAATCTCGATCGCCGAGGGCACCCAGCCCGAGTGCCAATCGTGCCGGACGTTCAGATCGTTGCGGTAGCGGTGTTTCACCCCCAGTTCGTCCAGCCTTTCGTGGAAGGCCGCCGTGTGCGGACGCCCGTCGGGGCTGGCATTGGTGCCGAACGACCGGTATCCCAGCACGGCGATCCGCGCGCGGTCGCGGAAGGCGGCCGCCCGCTGGTCGAGAAGTCGCAGCGGCAGGTACTCGGCGAAGTTCTCCTCGGTGCCGAAATGCCGGGCGGTCTCGAAGGTGCCGAAGCTGCGCCGGTCCATCATCAACGGCGCGTCCCAGGAACACGCGTAGCCGAAGAAGTCGGGATGGCGGAGGATCAACGTCAGTGCACCCCAGCCCGACTTGCTGAAGCCCAACAACAGCCGGCCCTCGGCATTGCCGGCGGTCGGATAGCGGCTCTCGATCAACGGCACGGCCACCCGGCGGATGTAATCTTCGTGGCGGATTCCCGGGTCGGACGCATGGGCGCCGTACCACGGCAGGGTGTCGAAGGCAACGGCCACGCAGATCAGGTCGTACTTGTTGTGGACGCCGGCCTTCTTCACTTCCTGCAAGCCGTCGCCGTACCGCCCGCCGATCCCGGGCTCGACCGGCAGCACGTACAGCACGCGGTACTGCTTCGTCTTGTCGAACTCATCCGGCAGAAGGACCTCGATCGCGTTCTCCCGGCTCATGAATTGGCTCTCGACCCGATAGGTCCAAACGCCTTTGGCGGGGTCGAACACCGGTTCAGACACTCGGGCCAACTGGTCGATCGCGATTTCCTTTGCGGGAAGCGGCATGCAACAGACTACCCACAGCAGGCTCCTACACGACAGGCGCCACATCGGTCGTTCTCCTTCGAGTGCGTAGGTCAGGGCTTGCCCTGACGAATTCTGCTGCCGATTGCCCGATTGCGGCAGGAATTCGTCAGGGCAAGCCCTGACCTACGAGACTGAACATGGCGGTAAACAATTACTCCGGCTTCAGGTGCGATTGCTACCCGTTGCGTTCACGTTCTGCGACGGTGCCGCCAAGCCAACAGCAACAGGCAGACTACGCCTGTGAAACCCATTACGAGGGTGGACGGTTCGGGCACGGAAAGCACCGCAAAATCCCCGATGCTGAACTGGGCCGGGTCGCTTCCGTAATCAAGCAACGCAACCGTCATCCCGTGTGACCCCGGTGTCAGGTCACTGATGTCAAACGCTCCGATTTGCTGTCCGGTTCCGGCAAACTCGCCTGTCACGATAAACCTGAGTTGATTATCGACCCAAACGCCCAACTGATCGCCCTGCCCCGGCTGGATAAACTCGTAGGAAAACTGCATAGCGACATCCCCGTCACTTTTTGTGAACGTGGAATCCCAAAACGCAGGACTATCCTTCGTAAAGAGCATGAACCCATTTGGAAGACCTGTGACGTTAGAATCGGCATAAGCCGTTTTCAAGTCCGCGATCAACCTTTTGAGCGAAAATGCGGGGCTTGGTGTAGACGTTTCTGGCACTAGATCGAGTTCATGATCGGGGTCTGGGAACCCGAGGAAGTCTCTCCACGCTTGCTTCCACTGGTTGGTCGACAGAGATTCGCCTGCATCGCCAGTGAGCGGCGACCAATCAATTCCGACCTGACCAGGATTCGGTTTTGTGGCGGAATCCGAGTACCACTCAATTGGATAGCCGTGATTTGTTCTGAAATCGTATGGGCCATCGAGGGCCACGTTGACGACATTGCCCCCATACTCGCGCCCAAACGTGGTGAAATAGTTGTCAACAAAAGTCTTGTTTGGACCGTTTCCTATCGGGAGTGTGCTGAGATAGCTGTCGAGACTGTTCAACGTCGAACTAACAAGTTGTGATGTGGAACCGAATACTTGTTCAGGGGAATCGAACAGGCTCAACTGTTTCACAGGAATGCCTGACTGCACGAGTTGCTGCGTTGCGAGCGTGGCAACCTTCGCGCCATGGCTGTGTCCGATCAGTTGTAGATTGACGTCGTTCGGACCAATCGCCGCTTCTAGCGCTTTCTTAAGTGGCCCCCCCGCAACACCCGCTAAGACCGCTGACTGAGCCGCGTAAATATCCATAGCACCAAGTTCGTCTTCCGTCGCGGCCCCATCGATCCAGCTATATGCTAGAACCCTGTCGCCCGAATGCGTCTTGATGGAGTTGGCAAGGTCAGTGAAAGGCTGGAACCAATTCGTGCCAGCGGCAGTTGTTGCATTCCAGACTCTCGCATCGGAACCGCCATTACTATCCACCCAGTCCCGCTCTCCTGGTGCCCAGCCATGGACGAGAACGTGAACGTCATCGGAGATGCTCCCCGCAGCAACGGGCACCCAACTTGTGCCGTTCCACTCGGCAAGGCGATCAGTTGGGTTTGTCGTCGTCGGTGGAGCGGTGGCCGTATATGTGCGACTAGCGGGATT
>DATKZH010000172.1:0-5171 GCA_035528065.1 Thermoguttaceae bacterium
GCCTTCCTGGGGCTCGAACCTGCCCCAGTAGAATGGGAGCGTGGCGTAGTTCAGGGGAGGGCCGTGAACCGGTCGCGGTAGTCCTGCTGGGCCTTGCCGGTGTCGCTGGGCCTGATGGGGAAGGCGTTGCATCCGAAGAGAAACTTGTGCCGCTCCTGCCGGACGGTGACCGCCGCTCCGGGGAGGGGCTTGCCTTCCGCGTCGGTCACGGTCAACGTCACGTCGGCGATGCGGTTCTTCTGGATGCGGTCGTCACAAGCGTCGGGGCTGGTCGGACTGACCGCCGCGGGGACCGGCGCCGCCGTGGAGGTCGGCACGACCTTCGCGATGCCGACCTTCCTCATCCCCTGCAAGTGGCTCCGTCGCTCGCTCATTGTGTGTCTCCTTCTCCGGCCGGCACCGTCCATTCCCCTCAATCCTTCTTGTCCAGGTATCGCCGGCGAAATTCGTCGCTGCCGACTTCGCCCAGGCCCAGGATGTGCAGGCGCTCGCTGGTGTCGGAGAAGTCCACCTGCTTCCTGGCAAGCCGTGTGATCTCGGACTTGAGCGTCTGTTCCGGCTTGCCCATGGGCTCCTCCTCGATGCCAGTGATGCTGTTGAAGACTGGCCAATCGTATCAAGGCGCAGCAGCCGCGCCAGACGTCCATTCGACTATCGTAGCAGATGGCCACGGAAATGCAACAACGCGGACCGGCGGCGGTCGTGGCGTCCTTGACGTCCACGCGCGGATAGGCTGACTTCTCCGCCAGCCACGCGAGCAACTGTGCGTAGAACTTGCCGAACTCGGGCCACTCGGCGAACTTCTCGCTTAACTCATCGTTTGCCAGCACGCCGCCGAGCCACAGCGCGCGGCCCTTCCCTTTTTCCCAGGCCACCCAGATCGGAACGCCTTTCGGCGACGTCGCCACGACCGTCGCGCCCGCTTTGAGTTGGCCGTAGTGGGCCCCCGCAAGCGGCGGCGCGCCGGCCCAGTCCAGACCGCGGACGGCCGGATGGCCGGCGGCGGCGATCGTGATCGTCAGCGGCGACTCGTCACACAGCGGCTGGCCCTTGCCGCCGTCGTACGGCCGGAAGAGCACGCTTTCGATGGGGAGGACCTCATCGAGGCTCTGTTCGAGCCGCGTCCACGTGAACGCCTTGTGGTTGTCGCCATAGAGAAATCCACCGCCGCCTTCGACGAAATCGGCAAGGCCCCGCATGAGCCGCGGCAGAATGGCTTCGCCCTTGAAGTCGCCGGCGACGATCACGTCGAACGCCCGCAGCGCCTGGCGGTCGCCGTACTGGAGGAACTCGTAACTGGTCCAGAGCGTGAAGTCGAACTTGCCGGGGGCTGCCTTCTCGACTTCCTGCCGGACAAAGTGGCCGCGGAGGGGCCTCTTGCCCTGGAAATTCGTGAGTTGCGCCTTCCAGTCGCCGCCGACAAAGAGGACGCGGATCTTACGCTCCTCAGCCCCCGCCCGGCCGGCGCTCGCCACCACGAGACCGGCGACGATGAACCCGCAGATCAGCATCCGACCCATCCACCTGAACCTCATCGGCATCTTCGGCATCGGCGGCTCCTTCCACACGGGGGTTCTTGGTTCTTGGCCCCATATTAGTGGTGGGCGAGGCCGGGATCAAACCGGTACGGCCCTTTAGAGCCTATCCGAATAACCCGCCTGGCTTCGGCCGGCTGCGGCTTCGCCGGGCGGCGTCGGCCTGCATCGGCGATGCTCTCCGGTTGCATCGCCTGCTTCGGCCTCCTTGCCCGGCTCGTCCTCGCTCGACCTCGGGCCGACGGCGGATTATTCGGATAGGCTCTTATCAGGCCAGGGGATTTTTTTAAAAATCCTTCAGACCGGTGTCCCGCCGTGGTTCTCAGGGGCCAAAATGAGGTTTTTCAACCATCCGGCGGCACAGATGTCCGCCAAGAGGGTAACCATTTGGCAACACCCCTCGCGGCTTCCTCGACGGGAGGTTGGCTACTTCGGCACCAGATTCGAGAGGCCTGAGGCCAAGGCTTTGAGGCTGGCCTTGTCGCAGGAATAGATGACGGACTTGCCCTGCCTCGTTCCATTCACCAGCCCGCCCAGGCGAAGAAGGCCAAGGTGGTGGCTGACACTGGGTTGTTTGAGTTTGAGGGTTTTGCGCAGACCCGTAACGCTCTTAGGGCCTCTCGCAAGAACCTGGACAATGCCCAAACGTGTGGGATCAGAAAGCAGCGAAAAACCTCGTGCCGAGTCTTGCAGGTTGGGCTTCATGGCAAGGATCCTTTCTCTGGCGTTACCTTCTCCTATCCGGACACCTTTTCAAGCATAGCAGCAATGGGCGGTCTGTTCAAGAGTAAAATATCTCGCTCAAACGATACATAGTGGACCCCCTTGGCCCGCCCCTCGTGCCTCCTAGGGGGTTGCTGCGCTGCGAGGTTCTGAGCAGCGAGTGTTGCTATCCTCCTGTGCGATCATACAATGATACCGCTTGCGAGGGGGGACCGAAGGAGGCTGACTGTGCGGTGGCGATACGGCGTCCTGGTGACGGTAGCGTGCGTCCTGGCGGCATCGGCGGCGGCATGGGCAGAGGAAACCAAGAAGCCGGCCGAACTTCCCAAGCCCGACGTCTTCACGATGCCGGCGGCCAACGCGGGCCAGCGGGCCGAAGTCCCCCTGGCGGGCGTCTGGGAGATCAGTGCATGCCCGGAACCGGAGATCATGGCCCACAAGCCGATGCCCAACCGCACCGGGCCAGTCGAGACCCTGCCGCCGGCGGCCGAGTGCCGGTGGACTCCCTTCGAGGTGCCGGGCGACAAGTTGAAAACCATGCCGGGCTGGAACCACATCCATCGCTTCGCCTTCCGGACGACGGTCCGGGTCCCGGCCGACCTCAAGGGCCGCTCATTCATCCTTCACATCCCGTGCTTCAACATGATTGCCTCGGTCATCGTCAACGGCCGGTACTGCGGCTACTCGAAGATGCCGTTCGCGATCTTCGATTGCGACGTGACGAAGGCCGTCAAGCCCGGCGGGGCCAATGAAATTGCCGTCGTCATCAAGGACACGTGGTACGCCCTGACGGGGGCCGACAAGGATGCCTTCATCATGACGATCCCCATAGACCTCATTTCGAGCCACAATCAGGGAGCGGGCTTGAACTTCGACTTCCCCGTGTTCACGAAGCCCGACGCGGGCATTCTCGAGAAGCCTAGCCTCATCGCCGCCGGGCCGGTCTATACGTCCGACGTCTTCGCCATCCCGTCCGTCAAGAGGAAGGAACTGGGCCTCGAGGTCACGGTCGCCAACCCCGGCGCCGCCGACGTCACCATGAAGATTGAGAACGAGGTCGTGCCCCTGGCCGGCGGCAAGGCCGAGAAGAAGTTCGCGGCCAAGGACCTGACGGTCGGCGCCGGCAAGCAGGAGACCTTCAAGATTACCGCGCCGTGGGAGAACCCGAAACTCTGGTGGCCGGACGACCCGCAACAGTACCACGTCGTGACGAAGATCGTCGTCAACGGGGCGGTCGTTGATACGAAGCGCACGAAGTTCGGTTTCCGCGAGTGGGAATGGAACGGCCCCCGGTTCGTCCTGAACGGCGTCCCGTGGCAGGGCCGGGCCGACCTCTCCTATCACGGCACCGACAAGCCCGAAGAAGCCGTCAAGGCCTGGCGCGAGCACGGCCAGACGATGATGCGCCTGTGGACTCACGAGTGGGGCGGCATGGGCCAGAACGAGGCCCTCGACTTCTTCGACTCTTCCGGTGTGCCGGTCCGCCGCAGCGGCGTCTTCGACGGCGAGTTCGCCAGTTACAACCTCTGGGAGCGGCCTGCCCTGTGGCAGAACTGGCGCGACCAGATCAAGGCCCAGGTCCGCGGCGAGCGGAACCACCCCTCCGTCTTCATCTGGTCGCTGGAGAACGAAGTCACGTTCATCAACTCCCGCAACCTCGGCAAACTCCAGAACTCCGACCCCGAGATCAAGCGGGCGGCCCAGGAACTGATGGCAATGGACCCGACGCGGCCCGTCATGGTGGACGGCGGCAACGCCCTGCTGGACGAGTCGCTGCCCGTGAGCGGCGTCCACTACAATGAGTTCGACGGCTCCGACCGGCGCGATTACCCGGACGAGGCCTACACGATGGAGCGCGAACTGGCGCGACGCAACCCGTGGCCCATCGCGCCCAATAAACCCATCTTCTACGGCGAGTCGTACTTCGCCGTCGGCCAGCCCCCGTCGTGGTACGCGGGCATCGGCGGCGAAGAGGCCTTCGCGGGCCGGGCCGCCAGCAGCCGGGCCGCCGGATGATCTGCGCCTGCTGGCGGATCGTCTGCTCTTGCCGCCGGATGATCTGCCGGTAGTCCGGTTCCACGGTCGCGCTCGGAAACGTTCGTGCGAATCGCTCTCGGATTACTTATCGGACCGATGGCAGGCACAGATGCAGTTTGGTTTGGTTCTTGTCTTGCATTTTGCGGGGGGGGGGTACGTTATTCATCAGGCTCATGGTGAGCCTGTCTGGCTGAAAGGCCGTGAACGGTTACCCCGCGTGGGACCGGCCAAAGTCCTTGTTGAACCCCGGAAACCGGGTACACTCATGCACGAACAGCCCGCGAGGGTCGTGGTTGGGCGGTCCTATGGGAGATCCCGGCTTCGGGGAATGCACGCGTGAGAAAGGGCACCAGAGGTGAGAATCGCACATTCCGTCTCCATCGCGTTGGCGGGAACGGGCCCGTGGAAGGTCTTCGCTGTGGCTTGCGGGGAATCGTCGCTCTGGTACACTGGCCTACAACAAGCGGCGCGGGGCGATCCTGCTGTGGCTTGCGGGGAATCGTCGCTCTGGTACACTCGTGCGGGCAGGCGTTGAACTGGAAGGCCCGCTGTGGCTTGCGGGGAATCGTCGCTCTGGTACACTCTGGTTATGGGCGGTACTGTAATCGCAGTGCTGTGGCTTGCGGGGAATCGTCGCTCTGGTACACTGGTCCCCGCACGGGGCCGGGCGGGCCGCGAGCTGTGGCTTGCGGGGAATCGTCGCTCTGGTACACTCTTGGACCCCGACCTTCCCTGCCGCATCACGCTGTGGCTTGCGGGGAATCGTCGCTCTGGTACACTGATCATCCACGTGATCCGGTGCCCGGAGTGGCTGTGGCTTGCGGGGAATCGTCGCTCTGGTACACTAGTCCACTCATGGGCGTCCTCGGTTGCCGG
>DATKZH010000173.1:0-2935 GCA_035528065.1 Thermoguttaceae bacterium
TCCCCGCCTTCCCTTCCGCCGATATAGGTAGCAGAGACACCGACCCGAGGAGCTTTCTGATGGCCTCCCAAGCGCGCTTTCTGACGGTTTTTGGTCTGTTGATCACCTTGCTTGCTGCCGGCTGCAACTCACCTTACCACGCCGATCGGGGGGCGTTGTTCGGGGGCCTGCTCGGGGCCGGGACCGGGGCGATCATCGGCGATGCGTTGGGGAACACGGGCGCGGGTGCCGCCATCGGCGCAGGCGTGGGGGCCTTGAGTGGGGCTGCCATCGGCGGAAGCCTCGACGAGATCGAGGCCAAGAACCGGGCAATGATCGCCACTCAACTCGGTCGTGAGGTCCGCGCCGGGGCCGTGACGATCGACGACGTGGTGATGATGAGCGGAGCCGGGGTGGACGACGAACTGATCATCAACCACATCCGCGCCAACGGGATGACCCGTGTGCCCGGGCCGCAGGAGCTGGTCAACCTGAAGAACAACGGGGTCAGCACGGCGGTGATCCGGGTCATGCAGGAGCCGCCGCCACGGCCGCGGACCGAAACGGTGGTGATCGAGAGGCCCACCCCCGCCCCCGTGATTGTGGAAGAGTATCACTACGGCCCACCCGTGTACCACCGCCCGCCCTACTATCACTATCGCCACCGTCGTCCCGAGCCCCGGGTCGGTTGGGGTGTCTCTTTCCACAACTGACGGCCAGAGAACGCGCGGTGGAATCCAACTTTGCCGGCGAACGCACGCCGGCGGTCGTGGGCCATGACTTCCCGCCTTGAGGAAGCCTGAGATTGTGCCGGCAGATGTGGCGGGAATCGCCCCAGTGGGCGGCGATATTGCCAGGCCGCAGAAGGCTTCTTGCCCGTGCCGCCGATGCTCGGCATCTCACATGCCTCGCCGATCACACGTCGGGGAAGCCTGCGTTCCGGGCGATGCGGGCTCGGCGCGTAGTCTGGGACGGGCCGTTAGTCGGGCTTCCTCATCGACATGGCGTGGAGAATGAGCACCACGCCGATCGAGAGGAGGGACCAGCCGACCCATTCCGGCGGCCGGACGGTCTTGGCGGCCAACGGCTCGGCCGTCATCAACGCTCCCATCGTCTGGTTGGCTGTGGCGACGGGACGTGAGGTATGGTCGGCGAGGAACTTCGTCAGTTCCGGCGTGAGCACGACCGAGTCGACCATGCGAAACTGCAATCCTAGAAGCAGCAGCACCAGTCCCGCCAGAAACCACTGGTTCCGGTTCAGTTCCATCCCTAGCCTCCGATCTGGTTTGGCAGAAGCGGCGGGCCGCATTCGGGCTACTCGCCCCGACGCCCGTCAAGACCGCCAAGCTGGCACTCCCAGTTCCTCACTCTTATCGAGCCGAGTCGAGGGCCAACTTCACGTGGTGCTCGGTGGTAGCGGTTATTACAGCCCCCTGGGGCTGGCTGGACCGATTCTTGCGGTCGTGGCGGGAGAGGGACGTCGCGGTTCGGCGGGCGGGGGAGAATGAGCGAGCAACGGCCGGCGGCGACGGCTGCCCTTCGCCGAGAACGCCCATGCCGGGACCCTTACCGCGCCGAATAGTCTTCCGGCAGGTAGAGGAGCCGGCCGCACGCCTTGCACGTGACGGGACGGCTCAGCATGAGATCGTTGATCATGTTCACGGGCACGTGCTGGTTGCACCCGCCGCAGAACTCGCCTTGGATCGGGGCCAGGGCGTCCTCGCCTTTCTGCCGGATCACGCGCTGGTAGGTCTCTCGGAAATCACTGGGTAGGTCGGCCTCGCAGTGTTGCAGCTCTCCGCGGAGACGTTCGATGTCGCCGCGGATGCGCGGCTCCTGTTTGGCCACGTCCTCGGTGGCCTTCTCGGCCTCCTGCCGGCCCTTGGCCACAGCCGCCGCCGCCTGCTTGATTCGCTGGTCATAGCCGTCCAGCTTGTCCAGGGCTTCGAGGATTTCGATTTCCAGGACCTCGTTGGTTTTTTCCGCGGCGGCGATTTCGTCCTGGAGGGCCTGGAACTCGCGGTTGCTGGAAGCCGCCTGAAGCTGCTGGCGGCGCTTCGCGACGGAGGTCTCGCCGCTTGCCAGTTGGTTCTGCTTGTCGTCGGTCGCCATGCGGAGCACCCGGGCCTCGTCGCGGAGTTTCTGAAGCTCCGCCTCCAAACGCTCGACGTTTGCCTGATGCGCCCGGGCTACCCGCGGCCCGCGCTCCAGTCTCTCGTTGAGGTCGTCGAGCTGTCGGCGGATTCGATGGAGGGTCCGCAGGGTCTCGGTAGCGATGTTGGTCTGCGATGTCATGGTTCAGCGATTGCGGGAAAGGTTGATCCAAGAAATGAAAAAGCCGCTGGCTTCTGTGGGGCCAGCGGCTGGGCGTCTCGCGTCAGCCCGCCATCCGTTCAAGGAATCCTTCGAGCTGTTTACTCCGCACCGGGTGCTGCAGCTTTCGGACCGCCTTGGCCTCGATCTGCCGCACCCGTTCCCGGGTGACTTTGAAGATTCGCCCCACCTCTTCCAGGGTGTAGGTGTAGCCGTCTCCCAGTCCGTACCGCAGCCGGATGATCTCCCGCTCGCGGTAGGTGAGAGTTTTGAGCAGAGCCTCGATTTTCTCGCGGAGTATCTCATTACCGGCGGCCTTGTCCGGCCCGGGGACCCCATCGTCCTGAATGAACTCGCCGAAGGAGCTATCCTCGCTCTCGCCGACCGGGCGGTCGAGGCTGACCGGTTGTCGTCCGATGCTCAGCACTCGCTGCGTCTCGTCGAGCGTCAGGTCGGCTGCGCGGGCCGTCTCCTCTGTTGTCGGCTCTCGGCCCAGTTCATGCAAGAGCCTTCGCGAAGTATTTTTCAATTTGCTCAGTACGTCGATCATGTGGACGGGGATGCGAATCGTTCGGGCTTGGTCGGCGATCGCCCGGGTGATGGCCTGACGGATCCACCAGGTAGCGTAGGTGGAGAACTTGTA
>DATKZH010000174.1:0-65502 GCA_035528065.1 Thermoguttaceae bacterium
ATGCTCACGGCCAGCTTGCCGGGCGTGCCGCGAAGCATGCTCACCCGGGGCGTGATCCGCCGCGCCGCGGCCACGTTGGCCGACGTGCCGGACCCGACGCGGGCAACGAGGATCCCGGGGGCGACGTACGCCTTGAGCACATCGAGATCGGCCCCCTCGATGAAGACGGGGAGTGTGCCCAGCGGCAGCTCGGCGGTGCCGCCGGGCGTGGCGAGCGGGCTCTGGTTGCCCTGGTAGTCGGTGATGAGGAGCGATTCGGTGCCGACGTGGAGCCGCACTTTCTCGCCGCCGGTCTCGTAGGTCGACGCGACCAGCACCGGCTTGCCGTCGCGCTCGAACAGGTGGAACAGCCCGCCCTCGCCCTGGAGGAACGTGCCCAGCGGTTGGGCGTCGAACATCTTGCTGGTGAAGACGGCCAGCGTGGCGACGACGGGCCGGGGGCTGAGGTCGTCGAGCAGGTAGCCGAAGGAGCCGGCCGCCGAGCCCCGCCCGCCGAAGTAGATGATCCGTTCGCAGCCGGCGGCCAGCTCGTCGGTCCATTGGCGGAGGACCCAGTCGCACTGCACGGTGTTCTGAAGCTCTTCGAGCGGCGGCACGCCCCAGGCGTTGAGCCCCTTGGCCGACTCGTCCTCCCAGACGGCCACTCGCCGCAGCCCGGCGGCGTCGAGGTCCTGCCGGGCTTCGCGCACTCCGTCGCCGTTCTGGTAGTGGACCGGGAGCACGTCGACGTGCTGGCCCACGCCCGCCGTGAGCACGGCGACGCGGAAGCTCCGCGGATAGAGCCCGCCGGCCAGGATCGTCTTCAGGTCCGGATCGATCGCCTTGGCCGTCTCGGTGCCGATCTTGCACATGCGGAGGTACGTGGCGACCGGGTCCTCGCAGCCGCCGGGCGTGATCTCGTTGAGCCACTCCCAGCCGTAGAACTTGCCCTTGAGCCGGGTGGTGACCGTGCGCACGAAGTCCCGCCAGACCTCGTCGCGGAACTCGAACGCCCGGTAGCTGGTCGATTTGACTTCGCCGGGAAAGGCACACGGCGGCGGATCGACCACGCAGAGCCACTCGTCGATGCCGTACCGGCGGGCCGTTTCGAGTTCCCGCTCCAGATCGACGAGCTTCCAGACGCCGGGGCCCGGCTGGAGCCGGTACCAGCGCGTGAACCGGCGACAGGCGCTCAGCCCCAGGCGCTGGGCAATCGCCCAGACTTCCTCCGGCGGGGTGTCCCAGTGGCTGGTCATCCCGAACCGGGTGGCCCGGCCGCCGGTGATCGCCTGGAGGTTGGGGATGCGGGCGAAGGTGGTGTGGCGCTTCTCCCAGCCGGGCACTTCGAGCTCGACGAGGAACACGCCGCGACGCTTGAGGTCGAGGTCGACCGTGACCCGCTGCCCCTCTTCGGTCACGGTGAACTCCCGGCGCCCCTCGGCGGCCAGCGCGCCGGCCGTGTCGTGCACCCGGTAGTGGAGCGTCTTCTTCTCGCCGGGCCGCTCCACGTTCTTGAGCCGGATGGCGATCTCGACGGGCTGGTCGTAGGTGAACAGGTTGCCCGGCACGCCGGAGTCGATCTCGAAGAAGCCGCGGCGTCGCAGGAAGGTGTTGTCCGCGCGCACGTCCCAGGGCCAGTCTTCCCCCCGGGCGTTGCGGAAGCCGGCCAGGACCAAGAGCCGGTTGTTCTTCTTGACCAGCTCCAGGCCCTTGGGGACGGTGAACGTGAACACGTGGCGGCCTCGGCCCGGCTCGGTGAGCGTGACTCGGCCGCCCAAGCCGGGATAGCCGATATGGCCCCGCTTGGTGGCGTACTTGCCGTCGGGGGTGTCGATCCACGGACCGGTGCCCCAGATGTAAAGCGTGGTCGTGCCAACGTGCTCGGCCGGGTCGAGGTAGTAGTCGACGGGCACTTCCCACTTGTCGCCGGAGACGAGCGGCTTGCCGCCGGCCGAGGCGTCGAGGTCGATCCAGCTCTTGTTGTGCGTCAGGTCGACCAGCGGCGAGCGCCCGACGATCTCGACCGGGGGCGTGCTCGCCGTGGCCAGGGCCTTCTGCCAGTCGTCGTCCTGGTGCCGCGTGGCGAACAGTAGCCCGTAGACCGACTCCAGCCCGGGCAAGTTCTGGACGCGGAGTTGGTACACCGTCTCCTCGCCCTGGGCCAGCTTACGCGGCGGGCCGCCCCACTTGACCATCTGGTGGGCCTGGTCCTTCAGGTCGCAAGAGAGGAAGACCTCGCCGTCGAGCCCGGTGAGCTTGATGCGGATCTCGACGTCGTCGCCGACCTGGACGGACTTGGGCGCGGAGATTTGGCACCAGTCGGTGGACTTGGTCTGAAGGTCCGGCTCGGCACCGAGAGCCGAGACTGTGAGCAACAGCAGCAGCGGGGACGCAGCGTGGGCTAGCCAATTCTCGTTCACCGGAGGCTCCTTTTGGCGATTCACAACACTTGTCCTACCATGTCCGCGTCCCCGCAACGCCCAGCTCGCCGCTCGATAGCACCTCGGTCACCCCCGGGATCGGCTCCGGATAGTGGCCGTCGGGGCCCGGGAGGACGGGCGAGGTTGCTCATCGGCCTGTCCATGGTTACGCGCTCTTCCGGGGATGGTGATTGAGGGCGGCCTCTATCTGGTCGTGGTCTTTCGGGCCGAACGCACCGGGGGGCCGAGCGGCCGGGCGGGATCGTGGTCGGGGTTGGGCGGGCACATGGTCGCGTCGACCTCGTCGAGCCAGGCGGCAAGCAGCTTGCGCAGTTCGGCGGTCTTGTCGGGCATCTGGCCGGCGAGGTTGTTCGTCTCGCCGATGTCCCGGGCGAGATTGTAGAGCTCGACCCGATCGTCCTCGTAGAAGTGGATGAGCTTGTAGTCGCCCTTGCGGACCGCCCCGCCCGGCATCCCGCCCTGGTTGCTGAAATGCGGGTAGTGCCAGTAGATCGCGTCGCGCGGGGGCGTGCCGGTTCGCCGGAGCAGCGGCACGAGGCTGACGCCGTCGGGGACGTGGCCGGAATCGCCCGAAACGCCGGCCATCTCCAGGATGGTGGGATAGAAGTCGACGCTGGTGACGGGCACCCGGGAGACGCTCCCCGGCTCGGTCACGCCCGGCCAGTGGACGATCATCGGCTCGCGGATGCCGCCTTCGTAGAGATAGCCCTTCCCGGCCCGCAACGGGGCGTTGGTCGTGGCCGGGGTGTGCGGGCCCTCGGGCGTGGAGAGGCCGCCGTTGTCGGAGAAGAAGAAGACGATCGTTCGGTCGGCGATCTTCAGCCGATCCAAGGCGTCGAGGACCCGGCCCACGCTCTGGTCGACGCTCTCGACCATCGCGGCGTAGACGGGGTTGCCCTGCTTCGTGCTCGGGTCGGCCTCGCGCCGCGCCCGATACTTCTCGATCATCTCCTGCTTCGCCTGCATGGGGATGTGGACCGCGTAGTGGGCGAGATAGAGAAAGAACGGCTTCTCGCGGCTCTTTTCGAGGAACGCGACGGCCTCGGCCGCCAGGCGATCGGGCAGATACTCGCCCGGCTTGCCGTCGGGGATGGGGACGTTCTTGGTCCAGTCGGGGTAGAAGAAGCTGCTGGGCATGCCCGCCCCGCAGCCGCCGACGTTCACGTCGAAGCCCTGGTGCTCCGGCCAGTAGGCTTCCGAGCCGAGGTGCCACTTGCCGACGTGGCAGGTCGTGTATCCGGCGGAGCGGAGCGCTTCGGCGATCGTCACCTCCTCGAGCTCCATCTGGAGCTTGAAGTCGGCCGGGAGCACCCGGGCGTTTTCGAGCCGCCTGCGCCCGGCGATGAAGTTGGTCAGCTTCAGCCGCGCCGGGTACTTGCCCGAGAGGATGCTCGCCCGGGTCGGCGAGCAGACGGGGCAGGCGGCGTAGCCGTCGGTGAACTTCATGCCGCGTGCGGCGAGCCGGTCGACGTTGGGCGTCTGGTAGAAGTCGCTGCCGAAGCAGCCGACGTCGGCCCAGCCCAGGTCGTCGATGAGGATGAAGACGAAGTTCGGCGGGGCGTCGGTGTGCGCCGGTGCCGCCGGCGCCGTCCCCGCAGTGGCCGAGAGCAGGCAGCACAGAGCGAAGGCCAGCGCGATCACGAGTGGGCGATCCGACGGCGGATCGTGCAGGGCAAAGGGGGCGGAGCGGGTCATGTCGGTCCTCCGAAAACGACAGCAACGAAAGCGAACTGCCCGGGCCGGCCGAAGCCAGCGAGCTGACCTCCCAAACGGATAGTCCCGTAGGGTGCGTGAAACGCACCAGTTCCGAACCACGCCTTGATTTGGTGCGTTTCACGCACCCTACGACTGCCTGGACAGGAGCCGGGCCCGCAGGCTACAGGACCTTGGTCACGCCCGGGATCGGCTCCGGATAGTGGCCGTCGGGGCCCGGGAGGACGGGCGGGTCGGCGTCCCACGCGTAGCTCTTGGGCGACAGGTCGAGCTTCGAGTTGAACGCTTCGTCCCACGTGACTTCCTGTCCGCCGTGGGTGGCCATGCGGCCCATGATCGCGACCATCGTGCTGTGGCCCATGGTGTAGCTGTCGTTGATCGGCTTGCCGCTCCGGATGCCGGCGAACATCTCCTCGAAGCAGTCCAGCTCCGCATAGCGGGCCTCTTTCTCGGCGGTCCATTTCTCTTCGCCCTTGAGGCCGAGAATCGCGATGCCGCCGCGACGCCCCTTGGTCAACTGGCCCTTCGTGCCCAGGACGACGTCGGTGACCCCGTTGAAGCAGTTGGTCTGCTGGCGGGTGAAGGCGAACATGCGCGGGCCGCTCTCGTACTGGTAGACCACGGCGTGGTGGTCGAAGATGTCGCCCCATTTCGGCTCGGTGCGGACCTGGCGGCCGCCGTAGCCCCACGCCGTCGCCGGCGACTCCTCTTTCATGATCCAGCTCGCCCGGTCGATCAGGTGGACGTACTGCTCGACGATGTGGTCGCCGGAGAGCCAGGTGAAGTAGTACCAGTTCCGCATCTGATACTGCATCTCGGACCAGTCGGGCTCGCGGCCGCGGTGCCAGAGGAAGCCGGTGTTGTAGGTCCCGTGCAGCGCGACGATCTCGCCGATCTGGCCGTCGTGCACGCGCTCGACTGCTTCGCGCAGCGCGGGGCTGTACCGGGACTCGAAGCCGCTGACGAAACTGGTGTTCTTCTGTTTGGCCTTCTCGCCGGCCGCCAGCACGCGGCGGACGCCCGGGGCGTCGACGGCCATCGGCTTCTCGGCCATCAGGTGGACGCCGGCCTCGACGCAGGCCTCGATGTGCATGGGGCGGAAGTGGGGCGGCTCGGCGAGGATCGCCACGTCGACGCCGCTGGCCAGGAGGCGATTGTGGCCCTCGAAGCCGTCAAACAGATGGTCGTCGTCCACGGCCAAGCGGTCTGCATCGTCGGGCATGGCTTTCCTGAGCTTCTCCCGACACTGCTCCATCCGATCCCGGAAAGGATCGGCCATGGCCACCAGCTTGGCGCCGGGATCGACGGAGAGTGCACTGCGGACCGCCCCGGCCCCGCGCCCGCCGCACCCGATCAGGCCGATCTTCAGCCCATCACTCCCCGCGGCATGGCAAGCGCGGCCGACGGCCAGGCTGCCGACAACGGCCCCGCCGGCGATCAGCCCGGACGCGGCCAGAAACTCCCGGCGCGACCGTCGGGCACTCGAATCAGTCGGTTGTGACTCGGACATGGGTGGCTCCTCATTATCGGATCGGGATAAGTGCACAACTCCTCCGGACGACGAATGCCCTCAACGCAATCCCCGCGGTGGGGAACGGCGGGCTGCGATCAGTGTAGGCGACGCAAGTTCAACGGGCAAGCAAGCCTCTCCGTGGGGTCCGCGATCATCCAGCCGACGCGGCCCGACGGTTGCGTTGCCCGCGAGCATCCGCTATGGTGCAGCCGGATGCGTCGGCCCACACCACTCCAACCGTCTGATCCGGGCGAACGGATATGAAGCGCGACCACCGTCAGGTTTGCCATCGGCGACGTTTCCTCGAAGCGGCCTCGGTGGGCGCCGCCTCGGCGTGCTGCGCCTGGGCTCGGGTTTGGGGCGATGAGCCGCCCGCGGTCACGCAGCCCCGGGCGACCTCGGGGGACCGCGTCGAGCCCGACTGGGAGGACCGGCTCACGGTGACCGTCGGCCCGGCCAAGGCGCACCTGGTCGGCGGCGATCATCGCGTGCTCCAGGCGGCCGTCGACTACCTGGCCGCGCTGGGCGGCGGCACGGTCAAGATCCTCCCGGGCACGTACCGGCTGCGAAACGCCGTCTACTTGCGCACGAACGTCCGTCTGATCGGTAGCGACGAGGACGCGGTCCTCATCAAGGAGCCGTCGGTCACCACCAAGCTGGCCGCCGACAGCGACTGGTTCGACCAGGAGATCACGCTGGCCGACGCAGGGGGCTTCCAACTCGGCGACGGAGTGTGCATCCGCACCCGCAACCCGCACCACGGCGGCACCGACGTGGTCAAGCGGACCCTGGTCGCCCGAAGCGGCAACCGCTTCAAGCTCGATCGGGCGCTCCGCGAGAACTGCTGGCTCGAGGGCGAGACGACCGTCTCCACGCTGTTTCCCCTCCTCAGCGGCGAGGAGATCTCCGACGTGGTGATCGAGAACCTGGTGCTCGACGGCAACAAGGAGCAGAACGACAACCTCGACGGCAACTACGCCGGCTGCATCTTCTGCCAGGACTGTAGCCGGATCGCGGTCCGCGGCGTCACGGCGCGCAACTACAACGGCGACGGCGTCAGTTGGCAGGTCTGCCACGACGTGGTGATCGACGGCTGCCACAGCCACGACAACGCCGGCCTGGGCCTCCACCCGGGAAGCGGCTCCCAGCGGCCCGTGATCCGTAACAACGTCCTGGAGCGGAACTCGATCGGCTTGTTCTTCTGCTGGGGCGTAAAGTTCGGCCTGGCCGAAGGCAACACGATCGACCAGAGCACCCGCTACGGCATCTCCATCGGCCACCGCGACACGGAGAATCTGATCGCGAAGAACACAATCCGCCGGAGCGGCGAAGCGGGCATCCTCTTCCGCCCGGAGCGGGGCAAGGCGTTCGCCCCCCATCGCAACGAGCTGCGCGAGAACCGCATCGAGGACAGCGGCCCGGAGGACGGCATCGCCATCGACGTCCAAGGCGAGACCGAGGGCGTCGCGATCCGCGGCAACCAGCTCGTCGAGACCCGCGCCCCGGCCAAGCGGACGGGCATCCGCCTCGGCCCGAAGACCCGCGACGTCCACCTGGCCGACAACCGGATCGAGGGCTTCGCTACGCAGATCGCGGACCTCCGCGAGCAGTGAACGCGGACGCTGGGCTGCGCGTAGGCGTTTGCTTCCGGCGATCGTCCGATGCGCCGAACCGCGCGGCATCGCCGCGGAGTCATCATGGAGTGGACCGAGCCTTGTGGTCGACCATGGGTAGTGCCGCACTCATGTTTGGAACGGTGCTCAGCATACTGATGCTGCGGAGCCTGTCCCATTTCGACGCTCTTCCCTCGGGCAGTGTTCCTCCCTATACTAGTGATCAGACAATCCTTCCCTCGTATGTTGGGTGCCACTGGCGTCTCGCCAGTGCTCCCACGAAAGCCCGGCCCAGACGCCCCTGCCACCCACAGGCCGGCGGTTGACCCACCACCAAGAACGCAGCACTCAGCGTTGCCTCGTTCGAGACCTTGAAGGGGCTTTCCATCGATCCTCAGCGACAAGCGACGTTCGAGAACTCGCAGCCGGGGATTCCCGGACAATAGAAGGGGGGCACGCCGATGCCCGTTTCCCGTCGTGATTTCCTTAGAGCGACCTCGGCGCTGGCGGCCGCGTTCGGGCTGCGCGCTATGGGGCCCGGCTCGGTCATGGCCTCGGAGGAAGGGGCCTCCGTCGTCTGGCTTCAGGCCCAGGGCTGTACGGGTTGTTCGATCTCGCTGCTGAATAGCATCGCCGCCGGCACGGCGGAGGATCTCATTCCGTCGACTGTCAACCTGGCCTATCATCCGACGCTGATGGCTTCGGCCGGCCCGAATGCGGTGGCGGCGGCCACGGCGGCAAAGGACACCGGCGGCTACGTGCTGGTTGTCGAAGGCGCCGTTCCCACGGGAGCCGACGGGAAGTACTGTTATCTCTGGCCGGGAACCACGGCTCGGGACGGAGTGAGGGAGTTCGCCGCCAAGGCGGAGCACATCGTCGCGGTAGGAACGTGTGCGGCCTACGGCGGGATTCCGGCCAGCGTGCCGGCGGGCGGTGCGAACCCGACGGGGGCCCGAGGCGTGTCGCGCGTCGTCGAGGGCGGATCGATCATCAACGTGCCCGGCTGCCCACCGCACCCCGACTGGATCGTCGGCACGATCGCCAGCCTGCTTGGCGGCGTGGTGCCCGCCCGAGACGCGTTCGGACGCCCCGACGCCTACTTCTCGGATACCATTCATGATCAGTGCTACTACGACGCGGAAGACTACTGCCTTGAGGAGCAGGGCTGCAAGGGGGAGATTACGCACGGCAATTGTCCGGGCCTGAGGTGGAACGGCGGCACGCTGGGATGGAGGAACGTCAACTGGTGCGTCGGAGCGCGCAGCCCATGCCAAGGGTGTACGCATCCAGAGTTCCCCGACGGCATGTTGCCTTTCCATGCAGAAGTAGAAGACTAGCGAGGCTTTGCCTCAGACCGGGGCGAGGGTTCAGTGGTCAGGGTTCAGGATTTCTGTGCATGGGTGGAACTCCAAGTCCTGAACCCCGAACCCTGAACCCCACAAACTTGACTCATTTGCGGCAAATGTCCGAAGCCAAGTGCCCTAGGCGCGGGCACCTGCGTTCGAAATCAAGACCGTTCACACGCTGACCTTGCGGCGAATAGGCATCGGCGGTGTTGGGAGACGAATGGGAATGACAAAGACGATCACCTTGGGGCCAGTCACCCGCATCGAGGGCCATTTAGACATCGAGGTGACGCTCGAAACGGCCGACGGCGTCCAACGAGTCGTCGATGCGCGCGTTTCCGGGACGATGTTTCGCGGATTCGAGATGATCCTCAAGGGGAAGCACCCCCGAGACGCGATCCACCTGACGCAGCGAATCTGCGGGGTCTGTCCCACGTCCCATGCGATGGCGGCGTCGATGACCCTCGAAGCCGCGTACGGCTCAAACGCCGCACCGCCCCCCAACGGACGGATCCTGAGGAATCTCATCCTCGGGGCCGATTTCCTTCAATCGCACGTCCTGCATTTCTATCATCTGGCTTTGCTGGATTACGTCGATAGTCCTGGCATTCTCGGCAGCTCGGCGACCGCGCCGCGGTACGTCGCGCCGGATGCGATCTCCGGCTCGGAGGCGGCGGGCTTGCTCGCACACTACGTGAAGGCGATGGACATTCGCCGCAAAACGCACCAAATGGGCGCGATTTTCGGTGGCAAGATGCCTTGCACGCCCGTGTTCGTCGCGGGCGGTTGTACGCAGACGCTCACCGATACCCTCGACTTGGCGACCGCGGGCGAGCCGACTGCGTCGGAGCGGATCGCACAATTTCTCAAGCTGCTGGGCGAGGTTCGCGCGTTCATCGACGCCGCGTATTTGCCCGACGTGCAGTTCCTGATGCGACGTTTTCCGGCCTATTCGCAGATCGGCCGCGGATGCGGAAACCTCCTGGCCTTCGGCGCGTTCGACCTGGACGGCACGGGCTCGAAGAAGCTGCTTCGGCGCGGAGTCTCTACAAAAGGAGAGTCTGGCCCGCTCGACGTCGGGCAGATCACCGAGCACGTCACGCACTCCCGTTACCGCGAGGCCGGTGGCGCTCTCAATCCGCGTGACGGCGTTACCGAG
Source organism: Thermoguttaceae bacterium (assembly GCA_035528065.1). Taxonomy (GTDB): domain Bacteria; phylum Planctomycetota; class Planctomycetia; order Pirellulales; family Thermoguttaceae; genus DATKZH01. The sequence continues at coordinate 9,765 of DATKZH010000174.1, forward strand.
CCGGATGCCGACAAGGCCGACGCCTACTCGTGGATCAAGGCGCCGCGCTACCTGAACCAGCCGCATGAAGTGGGGCCGCTGGCGCGGATGTGGATTGCAGGACGCTACCGGCGCGGCACCTCGGTGATGGACCGACTGATGGCCAGGGCTCTGGAGACGCGACAAATCGCCAGTGCCATGGTCGGATGGCTCAAGGAACTGAGCGTCGACGCCCCGACAAGCGTCGGTTTCCGGCACGCCGGCTCAGGGGCGGGTATCGGCTTGAGCGAGGCGCCCCGGGGCGCCCTTGCCCACTGGATCCAGTTCGTAGACGGCTCGATCCAGCGCTATCAGGTGGTGACACCGACGGCGTGGAACGGCTCGCCGATGGACGCCCTAGGCCAGAAAGGCCCCATCGAGGAGGCCCTGATCGACACGCCGGTACGTGACAAAGACGAACCGCTCGAGTTGCTCCGCGTGGTGCACTCGTTCGACCCCTGCCTCGCGTGCTCGGTGCACTGATCGGTTGCACCGTATCGCTCGCGCAGCGGCGAGGACCGGACGACTACTGCTTCTTGGGCTTGGGCTTGGGCTTCTGCTTGTGGTGGCGGAGCTCTTCCGGCGTCTGGGATTCTTCGTGGGCCACGCGGGTGTGGCACTTGATGCAGACGTTCTTCGGCAGGACTTCCCAGATCGAGCGCTCGGCGGCCTCTTCCTCCTCTTCGGTGAGCTTCTTGTCGCCGAACGCCTCGCAGATCTCCGCGTGCTTGCTGCCCGGCCCATGGCACGACTCGCAGGTGACTGCCTTCAGGTCCGGGGTCGACTCGTCCTTGTAGCCCGTCGGCGTTTCGTAGCCGGTCGTGTGGCACTTGAGGCACTTGGCGTCCTTTTCGTACTTCTCCGTGAGCAACTCGAATGCGCGGGAGTGGCCGGTCTTCTTCCAGGCCTCAAACTCCTTCTCGTGGCACTCGGCGCACTCGTGCACGCCGACGTACGTCTGGTCCGCGGGCGGGGTCGGCTTCTCCGCCTCGGCCGGAACCGCCTGCACCGGTGACGAGTCCATGGTCAGTAGTGCGCCGGCCAACACCACGGATGTCACGGCGACTACCGTCAGGGCAATCACAACTCGCGTCGCTCTACACACAGACCCACCTCCCTTGTTGCATTGGCACGATAGCGTTTGCTGCCCGCGGCAGCCACGACCCACTTCACTACCGACGCACTACCTCTAATGAGCAAGTCTACTTTGCCCCTCAGGCCGGGTCAACAACTTCATCTTCGCGGCTTTACGCCACCCTAACCCATTATGTCACAATGGTTTGCGCAAGCGGACGGGGAACAGGAGCCCCAACAGTCGCACCCGGCGGCGGAGAAAGAACGCCTTGGGCACGTGAAGCGAGTATAATCGCAGCTTGGAAACCGCCCGGCACCTGGGAAACGGAGGCTGCCGTTAGGAGCGACACCATGTCCACCACGACTCGTGATTCCATCCGCGTAACATCAACCGGCAACCGCCTGGCGGTGGCCGGGACCGGCCTGCTGGCCGCTTGGCTGCTTGGCTCGACCGCGCTGGGGGCCGACGCGACCGGCTCTGTGCTTGTGGTGCCGGCAAGTACGGCCACGCTCGAGGTGGCCGTCGCTTTGGAGCCGGCCGTCAAGCTTGCCGCCGCCGCAAGCTGGCAACTGGTCGAGGTCGACTATCCGAGCGTGGTCGTTCCCGTGCAGCTCGTGCCCGGCTTGACGGACGACGGCTTGGCGTGCGAAAAGAGCAAGCGCCTCGTCGCCGCCATCCCGCCGCGCCAGCGCGCCGGCGGGCCGCGAAGGTTCACGCTCCAGCCCGCCGGCAGCGTGGCGGACGAAGCCGGCGGCGCGTTCCGCCTCGAAGACTCAAGCGACACGTCGCTCGGCATGTGGGACGGCGACTCGCCCGTGTTGGTGTATAACTACGGGACGATCACCGCCAAGCACGTCCCCGAGAACGACCCGCGCCGGACGCGGGCGTGCTACGTCCATCCCGTTTACGGTCTCAACGGCGAGGTACTGACCGAGGACTTCCCGCCCGACCACTTCCACCACCACGGCGTCTTCTGGACCTGGCCGCACGTGGCGATCGACGGAGAAGAGTATGACCTCTGGGCCGACCGCGGCATCAAGCAGCGGTTCGTCCGGTGGCTCGCCCGCGAGGCGGGGCCGATCGCGGGCGTGATCGGCGTCGAGAACGGCTGGTTCGTCGACGACCGGAAGGTGATGATCGAGCGGGTGTGGCTTCGAGCGCATAAGCCGGCGGGCGCTAGCCGATCGCTCGACCTCGAGTTCACCTGGATCCCCGTCGATAGGCCGATCACCCTCTGGGGTGCCGGCGGCAAGAGCTACGGCGGGCTCACCGTGCGCTTCGCCCCGCCGTCGGCGAAAGACCCCAGCACTACGATCACCGTGCCCAGCGGCCCCACCACGGCCGACCTTCCCGACACGCCCCTAGCCTGGGCCGACTTCACCTCCCAGTTCGGCGACTCTCCCACGCGCAGCGGCGCCGCCGTGTTCGTCGATCCGAACCACCCCGACTATCCCCCCACCTGGCTCACCCGCCACTACGGCCCCCAGTGCGTCGGCTGGCCGGGCGTGAAGCCCAAGACGTTCGAGCCGGGCGAGCCGATCCGGCTCAACTACCGCGTCTGGATCCACAAGGCCGCGGTGGAGACCGCCCAAATCCAGCAGGCCTACGACGCCTATGTGGCGGCGCTAACGTCCTCTTGGCAGTAGTGGACCTGCGACCGACCTCGATGCTACTCGCCCTCGCCGTCATCGGAAGAGCCGGCTCGCAGCCCGAGACTCAGGTAGCGATTGTCGAGGCGGGCCATGATCCGCTCGTCGACCCACTGGTCGAGGGTCCGTTTGAGGGCGGATTCGTCGACCGGCTCCCCGTCGGAGTGCTCAGCGGCGAACTGGAAAATTCGCTTGAGCGATCGCCCCGTGTCGCAGTAGAGGTAGATCTCCCGATCGAGGCCGGTGAGGCGACGCTGGAACTGGACGGCGCAGGGACGGGTGTCGGTGAGGATCAGCACGCCGTCGGGGCGGTCCCACATGCGGAGCGTGACCGTGTGGTTGAGCGACTGCCACGTCTCGATCTGCTCCAGCGCAGGCGTGGCGTAGTCGAGCGGGTTGCGCCCGTCGGCGTAGTCGTATTCGTAGTAGTAGGCCATGCGCCGCAGCACGTCGTCGGGGAAGGGGTAGACGTACGCGAACGCCTCGTTCGGGCGCGGGTTGGCCATGCCGTGGGCTTCGGGCGCTTCGAAGTAAGGCGAGAAGCGGTCCAGGCGGACCCGCCCCACCGCCAGCGGCGGCGCCAGGTGGACGATCGAAGGGATGAGATCGGCCAACGCGGCGTAGTCGTCCGGGTCCTCGCCCGGGAAGCCGTACAGCACGTTCCACTTCACCTCGACGTCGTGCTCCGAAAACCACTTCAGGGTCTGAAGGTTCTGGACGGCGTTGGCCCCCTTGCCGATGAGCCGGAGCACCGAGGTGATGAACGTTTCGATCCCCAACTGGGCGGCGCCCATCCCGGCGTCCATCAGGGTCTCGACCTGGCGACGCGTCATGTTGGTCTTCATCTCGAAGACGAAGGCCAGGCCGATCTCGGCCTCCTCGAGCATGGGCAGGAACGTGTCGAAGTAGCGGTAGTCGAGGATGTTGTCCGACGAGCAGGCCTGATGGACGCCGTATCGCTCGACAAGCCGCCGCAGCTCGTCCACCGCCCGCTGGGGGCTCTTGCTCCGATAGGCCAGCGTGCTGCCGTTCAGGCCGCAGAACTTGCAGTGGTGCTTCTGTCCCCACCAGCAGCCGCGGGAGGTCTCGAAGAACAAGAGCGGGCGGATTCCGACCTTCAGGGGGCTGGTTTCGAGACGCCGAAAGTAGTCGTCGAAGTCGGGATGGGGTAGGGCGTCCATGTCGCGGACCATGAACCCGGCGGGATCGGGCGCGGCGAGTGGTCCACGACACGCCGTGGCTACTTCGCCCGGAGCGATCGGCAGCGACTCACGGCCGACGACGCCCGGCGGCAGCTCCGGCCGCTTGCCCTCGATGATCTGCTCGACGACCGGCGGGAACGTCAGGTCCGCTTCGCCCAGGAACACGTAGTCGATCTCGGGGAACTGTGCGAGTAGCTCGATCCCCATCTCGGCTTCGCAGGCCGCCCCGCCGAAGACGCTCTTGGCTTCGGGCCGCAGCTTTCGTATACGCCGGGCGAGGCACATCGAGGGCATCGTCTGCTGGAACGACGTGGCAAAGCCGACGATCGCGTACGGCGACCAGTCGATCGACTCCACGCAGTGGTCCAGAAACGGCTCGACGTGCTCTTCGGTCCGCTCGAAGTCGCAGCGATCCTTGGGGGTGAGTCCGGCGTCGGTCGGAAGCAGGACGTCGCGCCAGTAGCGATCGTCGTCCGGCAACTGCCCTTGGAAGTAGTGCTTGGCGAACAGGCGCTCGCCGCCGAGCACAAAGGCGAAGTGGTCGGCGAGCCAGTAGTAATGGTCCAGCCCCACGCGCTCGGCGAAATCGAAGTTGAGGTAGGCCACGTCGCAGCCGATCCCCCGGCGGACAAGTGCCGCCTTCAACAGGCTGGGCCCGATGTTGGGCCAGCGGAGGTTGGAGAACGGCATGTTGACGATCAGCACGCGGGACATGGAGTGAGAGTGGATAAGTGCTCGTTGGCTTGCTGCGAAGCCACACGCGGCTTCACCGGGCGGAGTCGTCGTGCGGAATGCTCACCGCCACGGTCGCCGGCTTCGGCTTCGCGATCACGCGGAAGCCGACGTTGTACACCCGCTGGTACGGCTGGTAGCTCAGCCGGAAGCTCGACGTGCACCGCTTGGGCCGATCGCGCCAGGAGCCGCCGCGTACGACCTTGCGGCCCTCGGTCGCCGGGTCGTCCCGCCCGTCGTCGGCGTAGTAGGGGAAGGGCCGGTACGCGGTCCGCGTCCACTCGGCCACGTTGCCGTGCACGTCAAACAGCCCCCACGCGTTGGGCTGGTACGTGCCCGGGGCGACCGTCAGCAGGCTTCCGTCGTTGAATCGCGCGTCCTTGGGGATCCAGTCGTCGTACTTGGGCGGGTCCTTGTACGCTTCGAAGACGGTGTAGGGGTTGGTGACGAACTCGACCATCTTGGCGTCGCACACGTTGGCAAAGGGCGAGAAGTCGGTATCCAGACCGCCGTAGAACATGGGCGCGGCCGTCCCGGCCCGGCAGGCATACTCCCATTGGGCCTCGGTCGGCAGCGTGAACTCGTCGCCCGTCTCCCGCGAAAGCCACCGGCAGAAGCCCGTCGCCGCGTTCCAGCTCACGCGCACGACGGGCTGCTCCGGCTCGTTCATCGGATAGCCGTGGATGCCGAACTGGTAGGCGTTCTTTGATTCGACGCGGCTATCGTGGTTGGGGTCGAAGCGGGCGAACTGGGCGTTGGTCACTTCGCCGACGCCCATCCAGATGGGCTTCTCGATCTCGACCCGGGCGAGCGGCCGCTCGTCGACCGCTCCGTCGACGCTTCCCATCACGAACTCGCCGGCCGGGATCAGCGTCATCTCGAAGGTCACGCCGTCGCCCAGGTCGATCGTTCGCGTCGTGACCGGCCCGGCCGCCGCCTGGCGACGCTGGGCTTCGGCGGCGTCGAACGGCCAGTTCGGGCACTCGACCACCTGCGGCGGAGGAGGATCGACGGGCTTCGGGAAGATCGGCTCGATGGGCTCGTTGCTCGTGGGCGGCACGGCCTCGGGATCGTCGTCGAGGTTGGCATAGAGCTTCAGAAGCTCGCGGCGTCGCTCGCGCTGCACGCCCGGGTCGGCCAGCTCCTCGCCCCAGGTGCCGTGATAGGGGCAGTTCAGGTCGATCCAGGTGATCAGCCGGTCCCAGGCTTCAGCGTCCAGCTCGACGCCGTGGTGCCCTTTCTGGAGCATCTCGACCAACTGCGTCGTGTCGGCGTGGTATTCCATGGGCGTGAGCATGTGGTAGTCGCTCTCGATGCCCGGTCGCCGCACGTAGCGATGCAACTCGGCGTAGCCCACCGAGAACTTCCCGCCGCGATTGCCGCCGTTGCCCGAGGTGATGATCTTCCAGTCGGAGATTCTTGCGTTGCCCCGCAGGTCGGCGATTTGGCGGCCGTCGGGTCGCGGTTGGCCGTTGTGGCAGCCGACGCAGTAGCGGTCGACCACCGGCTGCACCTCCCGGGGATAGCTGAATCCGCGCAGGGGGCCGTACCAGGGCTCGATTTCGTCGGGTGGGTGGTCCAGCGCGAGGGTCAGCCCGGCGGGCGGGGCGGAATTCTGCGGCTCGTGACAGCCGGCACACTGGACCACCTCGCCCGGCATGGCCGTCATCCAGCTCCGCATAAGCTGGAGGGCCTTGCCCTCTTCATCGAGAGGCTGAAGCGCGATCGGCACGTTGGCCGGGATCCTGAATCGAGCCGAGCCGTCCTCATAGACGGGCACGGTGCCGACCACCCGCTTGATGTCCCACGGGCCGTCCATCCCGATGATCCCCAGCAGGCCGCCCATTCCCTGGTAGGCGAAGTGGTAGGTGACCAGCCGCAGCTTCTTGACCGTGCCGCGAGGGATGCCTTTGAGGCCGTCGCCGCGGTAAACGTCGGGGAGGTAGACGAGAGCGTCCTTGCGTCCCGGCTGGACCTTGTCGGGGATCACCGGCGGCCGGGGCGTCTTCTTGATCGGGATCGGTTCCAGCATCGCGTAGCCGGGCAGCTCCTTCACGAGCACCATGTTGTCGAACACGTCGACCAGGTAGATCCCCCAGAGCGACTGCGGCGTCGGCCTAGCGGCCACCAGGAAGTGCTTGTCGCTGAGCGGGTAAGGATGGAGGAATTTCGGCCAACTGCTCAGGGTCAGCCCGTCGCGGATGATCATCTCCACCGGCTTGCCGTGCCCCGGGATCCGCTGCACGGCGCCCGTCGCCTCGCGGCGCCCCTTGGCCGGGTCGAACAGGACCAGCTCACCCATCCTCGGGTTGTCGTGATGCCCGCCGATGACGGCCACGACCTTGGTCGGATGGTGGGGGACGGGCCGGGCGTAGAAGATCGAGTTGGGCCAGTAGGAGTTGCTGCCGTAATACTCCATCTGCTCGGTGCCGTCCGGATTCATGTGGAACAAAAGCCGCGTGTTGGAGTGGGGCGTGTCGGTGTACTCCCACCGGGAATAGAGCACGCGGCCGTTGTTCATCACCGTGGGGCACCAGTCGTGCTCCTGGTCGAAGCAGAGCTGGCGGATGTTCTTGCCGTCGGCGTCCATCACGTACAACGTCGACACGTGCGAGCCCCCGTACACGCACGGCACGCCGATGAAACACGCCGTCGAGGTGAAGAGGATCTTGCCGTCGGGCAGGTAGCAGGCGTCGTAGCTATCGACGTCGGGCTGCTCGCCGGTCAGCTCGCTGAGGCCGCTCCCGTCGAGGCCGATCTCGAACACCTGCCAGCGATCGTGGCTGCCGGGCATCGAAAACAGCAGCCGATCGGCGTCGAAATGGAGATCCACGTCGCCGGCGAACCGGCCCCCGTCCGGCTTGAACAGCGTGCTCAGCTCGCCCTCGGCCCCGACCGGCGAGAGCACGGCGATCTCGTCGTCGAAGCCGGTCTTCGGCAGGCTCGAGTTGCTCTGCCAGTTCCGCGGAAGTCCCAGTGACGGCGACTTCTCGCCCCGCTTGACCAACAGCAGCCTGTCGAAGTCCAGAAGCGGGTTGGCCAGCAGGGCCTCGCCGCGCAAGGCACGAAGCGCGTCGGAGACCCTCTCGGCCTCGTCTTGGGCTTCGACGACGCCCTGGGCCGCCTCGTCTTCCAGCCGCTCGACCTCCTTCTCCAACGCCTCCAGTCGCTTCAGGTGCTCCGGTCCCTTCGGGTAGTCCTCGCCAAACGTCTCGATCAGATCGCGGATCGCCCGCCGCAACGCCTCCGCCTTGACGTCGGTCGGGTTATACCCGAGTTGGGCGAAGACGGGCGGAGGGCTGTCCAGCTTCCGTGCCTTGGGACGGACCAGCTTCCAGCTTTTGGGGAACGGCTCCGAAGAGTCGAACCGCAGGCTGACCAGGTGCGGGAACGGACCGTTGCGTTCCAGCTTGATCGTGTGTTTGCCCGGGGCGATCCAGATCGTCGACGACTCCTCCCACGCGGCCCCGCTCGTGTTCCAACTGCCCGTGGCCGTGCGACAGATTGAGCCGAGGCGCTGCTCGTCCAGGTAGAGATCCACCGGCCGGGGATCTTGGGCCGCATAGTAGACGTTCGGCACGTAGGTGGCGGGGACGGGAAACGTAATGTCGTACTCGACCACGTTCGGAAGCACGCCCCCGTTGGCGACCATCGGCCCGGCGTCGGCCCAGCTCGTGGTGAACGTCTTGGCGTTCCCGCGGTTGAAGGCCCAGGCAGGAATCAAAAACGAGCCGGCCGGCTCGGCCACCGGCGGGCTCTCGACCGGCGGCTCGGCCCGGGCGGGTTCCGGCAGCCACGGGCATATCCCGGCCGCCATCCACGCGCAACTCAGCAGGACCGCCATCAACACCCGACTGCCGTACGGCATCGACTCGGAAGGGCTCGTCATCGCTTGCTCTCTCGATCGCGGAAACGGTCGACCGTGCTCCTCATAGGACACCTCTCAGGTGGGATTTCCAGTATAACGCGGCCGCACGGTTCGGGAAACACGCGTTGGTGATCGAGCGGGGGGGCGCCATGCGTCCCGGCGGCGGGAAGATGCTTGACCCGCGGCTTTCCGGTTCTTAGAGTGGTCCGTAGTCCAATGCACGCTACTCACGGGTCCGGGGCCGGTCGGACCGCTGTGGTCGTGTCGTCGACGCGAGCCCCGGGCCATGCAACCACCCAAGGAGACGATCATGAGAAGCCGGACTTGGTTGATTCCGTCACTCGCCGTCGTGGCAGCGCTTGCCGCCGGCACGGTTCTCGCGCAACAGCCGGCCGAGCAGGGCAAGGTCCGCATCCTCCTGACCTCGGGCGGGCACGGCTTCGAGGCGGAGCCGTTCTACGCCGCGTTCGACGCGATGCCCGGCGTCGAGTACACCAAGGCCGAGCTGCCCAAGGACGCCGGCCTGTTCAAGCCGGGGTTGGAGAAGAAGTACGACTGCATCGTGATGTACGACATGGTCAAGGGCTTCTCGCCCGAACAGCAGCAGGCTTTCAAGAAGCTGCTGGAAACGGGGATCGGCGTCGTCTCGCTGCACCACAACTTGGGCGCCCATCGCGACTGGGACGAGTTCCGCAAAATCATCGGCGGCAAGTTTTGCCTCGAAGACCAGGTGATCGACGGTAAGGAATTCAAGAAGACGCCCTGGTCGCACGGCGAGCATCTCAAGGTGACCGTCACCGAGGCCGGCAAGAGTCACCCGATCACGAAGGGGGTCGAGGACTTCGAGATCGACGACGAGACGTACGGCGTCTACTACACGGCGCCGGGCGTCTGCGTCCTGCTCAAGACGGACCATCCCAAAAACAACCCGGACGTGGCCTGGACGACCAGCTACGGCAAGAGCCGTGTGTTGTACCTGATGCTCGGGCACGACGGGCTCGCCTACAAAAACCCCAGCTTCCGCAAGCTGGTGCACCAGGGGATCCGCTGGGCCGCGGGGCGCTGAGGGGCGCACAAACGCATTTCATCGTTCCGACGCTTCGCGTCCCAAGGAACGGCCGGAGAATCTGTAGTAGGCACACGCCGTGTGCCGTTACCGGCGGACGGCACACGGCGTGTGCCTGCTACGGAAGGAGAAGAAAAGTGTCTTTGCAGGAGGACCGCGTGATGCCGCGACTTATGATGCGTTTGGCCGTGCTCTCGGTCGTCGTTTTCGGCTCGACGGCCCTCGCCGCCGATCCGGCCAGCCTGGCTTTCAAGCCCGGCGAGGAAGAGGGCTTCTACACGTTCGACACGGGCGTGCTCCGGGGCAAGGTCCGGCTCAACGGCCAATCGCAGGGGATCACCGAGCTGATGCACGTTCCCACGGGCACGCCGATGGCCTCCGGGGGCCGATTGCCGGGCCTGTTCAGCTACTACCGGGTCTTGGCCACCAATGCCCGCTACGGCAAAGCCGTCCGCGATTGGCCGACCGAGACCAAGATTCTTCCGGATGGGGCGCTGGAGGTCTTTTGGCCGGCCGGGGAAGACCATCCGCTGGAGATCACGGCCGTCCACCGCTGGACCCGCCCCGACACGCTCGACGTGGTGACCACGGCCAAACCGCTCGAGGACATGCCCCAGTTCGAGGTCTTCATCTCCAACTACTACGAGAAGCCGTTCCGGGGCCGAGTGTACGTGACGGCGCCCGACGACGCGGCGGCCGGCCTTCGCTTCGTGCCGATCGACCAGACGCCCGACGCCAAGGGGCGCTACGTGATGATTCCCCGGGACGAGCCGGGGCTGGCCCTGATCCGGGACGGCCGTTGGACGTACCCGCCCAACCCCGTCGACTGGGACACGATCCGCTGGCTGGCCGCGCCGCTGGTGATGCGCCAGGACGCGACCAGCGGCCTGACGGCCCTGATGATGTGTCCGCCGGAGGACTGCTACGCCGTCTCCAGCCCTTGGAACCCGGAAACGCCCGACGCCGGCGGCTACCGCTCGCTGTACCTTTCGTTCTTCGGCCGCGACGTGAAGGCGGGCCAGACCGTGCGCGCCCGGTGCCGTTTGGTCATCGCCCGGAACCTCACGGACCAGGACGCCGTCGAGCAATATGAGCGGTACCTCCGGGAGCAGGGCGGCGAGAAGCCTTCGTCGCCGGCTCCCCGGGCCGGGCCGATCGAGCTCGGCGACGACGACCATGGAAAGACCGTCTCCGCGGCGGTGGGCGCGTCGATCAAGGTTTCGCTGACCGGAAACCCGACCACGGGAGCCTCGTGGACCATTGCCCAGATCGAAGGGGACGCCGTCGAGCAAGTCGGCCAGATCGAGTTCCAAAGCCGCCCCCATCGACCCGGCATGATGGGCGTGGGCGGCAAGTTCCACGCCACGTTCAAGGCCGCGAAGCCGGGCACCTCCACCGTCACGCTCCACTACGCCCGGCCGTGGGAGAAGGACAAGCCGCCCGCGAAGACGTTCCGCGTCACGTTCCAAGTGGCGGAAGCGAAGTAGTGGCCCGGCAACGCGACGAGTAAGAGTCAAGACGCGCGCTTTCTTTGGACTGCGGCGACTCGTCGCCGCTTTCCAAGCCGTCGTGGAGCCGTCTTCCGCTGGCGCGAGGCCCGCGGGAAAGCAGAAGGAAGAGAGATGAAGCTCACGCGACTGCCTGTACTTCTCTGCGCTGCGGTCCTGGGATGCCTTGCGGCCTGTGCCGTCTCGGCTCACGCCGACACCGCGTCGGAGACAGTCGATCAGGCGATCGACGTGGCCCCCGTCTGGTCCGGTCATCCCGTTGGATTCGCCCTGCTGACGCACCCGCCGCGGCAGTACGTCGCCTTCTACGACGCCGAGCGGATGATGACCGTCGGCTCCCGGCAGCTCGACTCGGAGGCTTGGCAACTGGTCCGCCTGCCTTCCCGCGTGGGCTGGGACAGCCACAACTACCTCGCCATGACCGTCGACGACCGCGGCTACCTGCACCTTTCGGGCAACATGCACTGCGTGCCGCTCGTCTACTTCCGCACGGAAAAGCCCCACGACGTCAACACGTTCGAGCAAGTCCCGGCGATGGTCGGAAGCCATGAAAAGCGGTGCACGTATCCGCGCTTCCTGCGCGGGCCGCAAGCCGAGCTGGTCTTCACGTATCGCGACGGCAGTAGCGGCAGCGGCGACCAGATCTGGAACGTCTATGACCTCGAGCGCCGAAGCTGGCGCCGGCTGCTGGACGAGCCGCTCTTCTCGGGCCAGGGGCAAATGAACGCCTACTTCATCGGGCCCGTGCAGGACGCCCAAGGCGTGTTTCACGTCTGTTGGGTCTGGCGCGACACGCCCGACTGCGCCACCAACCACGACCTGTGCTACGCGCGGAGCCGGGACCTCGTGCACTGGGAAAAGAGCGACGGTACGAAGCTGGAGCTGCCGATTACGATCCACAACGCCGAGATCGTCGACCCGGTCCCGCCCGGCGGCGGGATGATCAACGGGAACACGAAGATCGGGTTCGACGCGCAGAACCGCCCCATCCTCAGCTACCACAAGTTCGATGCCGACGGCAGCACGCAGCTCTACAACGCCCGACGCGAGGCGGACGGCTGGAAGATCTACCAGGCCAGCGACTGGGACTACCGCTGGGAGTTTCAAGGCGGCGGAACGATTCGCTTCGAGATCGGCCTGGGACCGGTCACCGTGGAGCCGGACGGGCGCCTGAGCCAGTCCTATCGCAATGCGAAACTCGGCTCCGGCAATTGGCGGCTCGATGAAGCCACGCTCAAGCCGATCGGCCGCGCCCCGCGACGGAGCGGACTACCCGGGGAGATCAGCAAGCTCGAGTCGGGCCGGGCCGGCATGGGCGTGCGTACGGCCGACGACCTGGGCGAGAGCGGCGAGCCCGGCGTCCGCTACGTCCTCCGCTGGGAGACGCTCCCGTCCAACCGCGACCGCGCCCATCCGGGCGATCCGCCGCCGCCAAGCATGCTGCGCGTGTACAAGCTGGTGGGGGACTAGCGCGGATCGTTCGTACGCTGTTTGTAGTGACCGCATTCATGCGGTCTGAAGGCGGTTTGGGCTCTTTGAACCCGTGAATCGGGTCGCTGCGAGCCGGACGCTACTGGCAGGACCGGCTGACGCTCGACGACGGCTGCCCCCCGGGCATGTCGATGCGCGGAGTTGCGGCGAGCATCGCTTGGGCCTGGGCGAATGCGGCCAGGATCGCTTGATAGTCGGGATCGTCCTTGCTCGGGAAGACCGGCCGGCCGCATTGCTCGCTGCCGCCGGCCGATTTGGCCAACGGAGCAACCAGGAACGGGTTCAACTCCGGCTCCGTCACCCGGGTCCACTCGCGTCGCGGGATCTTCCCGTCTTGGTGGCACCCGGCGCACCGCCGACCGGCCACGTCGGCGAGCACCTTGTCCAACTCCGCCGGATAGATCCGCCGGCAGCCGACCATCTCGGGATAGGCCGTCTCGCTGGAGCCGTAGTACGGGACGTTCAGGTCGATCCAGGCGAGGATCCGGCGGCGACTGGCTTCGTCCATCTCGACCTTCGGCTTGCCGTTTTCGTCCGGGTGACCGGAAAGCACCACCTCGGCCAGCACACTCTGGTGCGAGCCCCATGCCTTCGGCTGCACCTCCAGGATATTCCATTCCTGGCCGTTGTACGTGGGGATCCAACTCACGTAGGGACTTCCGCGCCCGCCCTGGTTCTCCCGGGCGAGCACGTCGTAGGAGACGTTGAAGAAATCGGTCTTCCCGCCGGTCAGATCGAGGCCTTTGGGGGCGTCGACCGGGTTGTGGCACTTGATACAGTGTTCGTCCAACACCGGCTGGACGATCCGCGAGTAGTCGAATCCGCCGGTGCCCCATTCCGGCGGCTCGAGATCGAGCGGCGGCTTGGAGACGGCCGCTGCGAGGTTCGGCCGAGAGGCCTGGCGCCGGTGCTCGTGGCATCCGACACACCCTTGGACCTCGCCCGGCATGAAGTGCGTGAACGAGCGCATCCGCTGCACCGCACGGCCCTCGGCGTCCAGCGCCATGAAGTAGATCGGCACGCGGGCGGGAACGCGGAACGCGACGGAGCCGTCGGGCCCGACCGGCACCTCGCCGAGCACGGTCTTGCCGGCGTAGGTGGCCCCGCAGGAGATCACCGGGAACTGGAAGCCGAACGCCCGAAGGCTCGGGTCGATCCGCACGGTCTTCGGCATCTCGCGGACCACGCGGATTCGCGTCACGTCGCCGCGCCGGACGTACGGTTCCAGGCCGTTGTGCACGTCCTGCAAGAAGAGGGTGGCGTACTGCTCGCTTTCGTCGGCCGGACGCGGCAGCGACGACGGCACCACGGGCGGGCGCCGGTGCGGGCGGATAGGCCGGGCGTTGAGGTATTGCATGCCGTCGTCCGGGGCGTCCAGCGCCACCGCCTGACACTCGCCCGAGATCGTCCGCACCAACAGCGGCCCCCGGATCGAGACCAGGAACCGCTCCGCGTCCAGCGGATACGGGCAACTGTACTGCTTCGTGCCGCTGGTGTTGCCGTTGCCCTCGTTGACCTTGGGGACGGGCACGTCGGGCGTGAGGTTTTCGATCGCCTCCTGGGCGTTCACCCCTACCGAGCGGTCAACGACGCCGATCGCCCCGCGCGTGGGCCCGTTGTGGCCGGTCATCGTCGAGATCACCTTGCTGGTGCCGGGGATCGATTGGGCCTCCATGAACGTGCCCGGCGAGAGCACGCGATTGCCGAAGAACACGGAAAGGCCGGTGCCGTCGGGGTTGATCGTCCACATGCTCTGGATGGGGATGGCCGGCCGGTCCACGTATTCCCAGCGCGAGTAGATGATCCGCCCGTCGTTGAGCACCGCCGGCGTGAAGTCGTTCAGATAGTTGGCCGAGAGTCGGCGGAAGCCCGATCCGTCGGGCTCCATGCGACACAAAACGCCGACCGGGGCGTGCCAGCAATACGCGAACTGGGGCGATCGCGTGCTCAGGAAGCCGATTCCCCCGTCCGGGAGCCAGCAGGCGTTGTAGTCGTGCCACTCGCCCTCGGTGAGCTGCTCGAGGCCCGTGCCGTCGACGTGGATCGTCCAGAGGTGGTATCCCTCGTCCTGCTTTCGCCTCCAACTGAACAGGATCGTGCGGCCGTCGTAGGACAAGTCGCAGTCCAGGATCTGCCCTTCCGGCGCGGAGACCAGCTCGACCGGAGCGTAGTCCGGCGCGCGTGGCGAGACCACGTAGAGCCCGCCGCCGGGCCGGAAGCCCTCGTAGTGGTACGTGTAGACGTGCGTCGCCGTAATCTCGTGCCGCTTGATCACCAGGAGCTTGTCCACGTCGAACAGGAGCACGTCGCGCTCCAGTCGCTCCAACTCCGCGGCGAGATCCTCCAGCCGCGCCGGATCGCCGCCGGCCTCCTCCTTCGCCTTTTCGAGCTGGTCCAACCGTGCCAGGTGCTCGGCCGACCGGCCGTACCCCGCGCCGTGTGCCTTCGTCAGTTCCCAGATCAACCGCCGAACGGCCGCACCGTCGTTTTCCTCCACCCAGGGCATCCCAGCCAGGGAGCTGGTCAGGCGTCGGACGAACTGGGTGAACTCGCGATCCGACGGGCTCTCGGCAAAGGCTTGGATCTCCAGGGCGCCCGGGTTGGGACCGCCGTAGGAGTTGAGGAACTTGAGCGTCACGCGGCGGACCCGTGTCTTGGGGATCTTGATCCGCTGCGGGCCGTGGATCATCTGGAAGGTCCCGCGAGCGACCGGCTCGGCCGCGTCGTCCAGGCAGACCTCGTAGTCCTTCCAGCACTCGTTGGTGAACCAGGCCGTGCGGCCCCAGTAGACGATCTCCGCCAAATCGACCGGCTCGTCCCACGCCAACGAGAAGTCGGCCTTGTCGCCCGAGACGCTCTTGAGCACGCACCACGCCGCGCCGCGATCCTGCGCCGTGCTCCCGGCGGGCGGGATTTTGCCGTCGGTGGCGAACCTGGCCAGGTAAAGCTCGTTGTGCTCCGAGGTGGCCGACGCCTTGGCCTTCGGCGCCAGGTTCTCCGGCATCGCGGCCATCGCCATTGGGCCCTGACTCACAAGCCCGCACCAAACGAGGACCACCGTTGCCGCGGCGTCCCAACGACTCACGCTCATTCCGGTTCTCCCATAGTGCGCAAAATCGATCCTAGGGTGCTTGCACGCACACGAGACCCGGCGCGGAGACAAGGATTCCTCGCGATACGCCTTTCGCGCGCACCACGCGCGCAGGCAACTATACCTGAATCCAGCCCAAATAGTGCAGCCAATCGAGCATCCAGGGGTGGGTCCACGGGTTCCACGTGGGATAGCAAACCGACAGGACCGAAAGGGCCAACAACCCGAGCGCGACCGCCCGGGTCCAGCTCCGCCGGGCCAACCAATCGGCCGCCGGGAGCATCGTCACCAGCCATAGGGGCGCAAACCAGAACATCCAGCGAAAGCCGCACGTCATCCCGCCGTAGTTGCGATCGTCCTGCGGCCGGGTCAGGTAGAAAACGAGACAGACCAGCGAAACCGCGGCAACCATCAAGGCCAGCTCCCGCAGCCGACGATCGCCCCCCGGCCACAACCACGCGATCAGGCCGGCGATCGCGAGAATCCACATCGGCGTGAGCGAGAAGACGCCGTGGTGGCCGACGAGCGCGTGCAGGGCGTAGACCGCCGGCGAGCGCTCCCCGCGGTCGATGCTCTGCCGGTTCTGCCAGTAGCTGGCGTACACGTTCCCGTCCCGCTCATAGGTGTAGTCATACCAGTTATCCGCCGGATCGGCCTCGCTGCGGTGCATGTAGGGCGGCCGAAGGCTGTGATGGGCGACCCAGTTGGTGCCGAAGAACCCGACCGCCACCACCAGCGCCGCGGGGACGTACGCCACGAGCGTCTCCCGCGGGGCCTTCCACACCAGTGCGGCGGAAAGGACCGCGAACAGCGAGAGCGCCGGCAGCTCGTTGGCCGCCACGAGCGCGCCGAACAGCCCCGCGATCGCGAAATAGACGAGCCGCCGCTCGTCGTCGAACCAGACGCGGATGGCCGCATAGAGGGCCACGGCGGCACAGACGGCCGCCGGCACGTGGTTGTTCAGCACCACGGCAAACGTGGTCAGAAACGTGCCGAACGCGGCCGCAGCCATCACGAAGATCCGCCCCCAGTCGGTCGTGCCGAACCGCTCCACGAGCCGGGCCAGGAGCAGGAAGCAGACGACGAGCGGAACCACGTTGACGAGGATCAGCATGAACCGGCCGACATAGTACGGGTGCGTCCCCAGCGTGATCCCCGTGGCACGGTAAATCAGCCAATAGGGAATCGCGACCAGCGTGGGCAACAGCGGCGGCTTGCTCGAATAGAGGTGGCCGTCGTGCTTGACCATGTCGATCGTGTCCCAGCCCTGCTCCTGAGTCACGCGATCGATCGAGTAAGGCGCCCCGGGAACGCGCATCGCCGGCTCGACCAGCGCCCGAACCGCACACCACCGGCTGCGGTCGTTGGCGCTTAGGAAGGGACGCCGCAACCGGTTCCGCTTCCGCAGCTCCGCCTCGGTTCGCCTTAGCTCCTGTTGGATTCGCTCCGGCCGCGCCCCTTGAGCTTCCAGCCGCTGGCGCTTCCGCTCGAGCTCGTGCGGGATCTGATCGAGCCGAGACTTCTCCACCCCTTCCATGTCGACGGAGTCGACCGCCAGGATGCGGCCCAGCATGACGCCCGCGCTAAGGACGATCAGCAGGACGTACACGCTGCGCCGGAGCTGGGACTGGGGATCGTCGGTCGGCCGGTTCATTGCGTCTCGGGCTCGGAGGGGTGCAGATCGGCGTCGCTCGAAGCGCCGGCGGCGGAACCGGCCCGATCGGCGATCGAGTACGTATTCATCTCGCGCTGTTGGTAGGCAATGATCAACTCGCCGACGAAACCGATCGACATCAATTGGCCGCCCATCAGCAACAGGGCTACTGAGTAGAGTGCCGCGGTCGGGTGTTCGTGGAGATGGAAGAGCACGTCGTCGGGCGTTTGTCCTGCCGGAACCGTGACGAGCCCGGCCAACGCCAAGAGCCGAGAGCACGTCCAACAGCCGGCCAGCCAAATCATCCCCAACATGCCCAGGAAGAACGAAGCCAGACCGAGCGTGCCCAGGAGG
The DNA here is from genome assembly GCA_035528065.1 of Thermoguttaceae bacterium. Classification (GTDB taxonomy): domain Bacteria; phylum Planctomycetota; class Planctomycetia; order Pirellulales; family Thermoguttaceae; genus DATKZH01. Next base: position 27,473 of record DATKZH010000174.1, read on the forward strand.
TGCTGCGGTCGTTGCCCGAAACCGGTGAGGAACTTGACGGTGAGAAGGTCCAAGAATCCCTTGACGAACCGGGTCACGCCGTACTTCGATCGCCCGAACCGGCGCGCACGGTGGTTGACGACGACTTCGCCGACGCGAAATCCCCGCGCCGCGGCCAACACGGGCACGAAGCGGTGCAGCTCGCCGTAGAGTCGGACCTCATCGAACACCTCGCGGCGGTAGCACTTCATCCCGCAGTTGTGATCGTGCAGCTTCACGCCCGTCAGTCGGCTGACCATCCCGTTGAACACCCGCGAAGGGAACACTTTGTGCCAAGGGTCGTGGCGGAGCTTCTTCCACCCGCTGACCACGTCGAGATCCTTCTCCATCTCGGCCAGGAAGCTCGGGATTTCGCGGGGGTCGTCCTGGAGGTCCGCGTCGAGGGTCATGATCAGCTCGCCCCGGGCATCGGCAAACCCCGCGCTCAGGGCCGCGGCCTTCCCGAAGTTGCGGCGGAACCGAATCCCCCGCACCCGGGGATCGCTGTCGGCCACTCTCCGAATCGCTTCCCACGACCGGTCGCTCGAGCCGTCGTCGACGAAGATCACCTCCACGTCATAGCCCTGGGAGTCGGCCACCTCGACCAACTCCTGGTGCAGCTTCTCCAGGCTCTCCTCCTCGTTGAACACCGGGATGACGACCGACAGCATGGCGATACCGCTTGAGTCTGTCTGCTAGCGACCAAGACCGACGGGGCATGGCGCCCCATCCCTCGTCGCGGGGCGGGCACTCCCTGATTTCATGGTATCACAGCGGCCCCGACGAAGGAACCCGGCTCGGTTGACCCGCAAACCGGCGGGCGCATCGGGTCATGAGCAGCAAGCCCGGCCAGGATGGTCGCAGACGGCTGCCGCGCAATCGCCCGCGGCACGACCTGGATCGCGCCCGAGCGGTTCCGCCGCCGGAGTCGTTGTGATACACTTGGCCAGGACGTGGCGCCCGCCGCGGCGTGCCACTGACGGAAGCCAAGGCCCACGGAGAGAGGACCTGCCGCCATGGAGCAAACGCTCGTTCTTTTGAAGCCCGATTGCGTCCAGCGACGTCTGATCGGGCGCGTGCTCGCCCGGTTCGAGGACAAGGGATTCAACGTCGTGGCGATGAAGCTGATGCAAGTCACGCCCGAGCTGGCCAAGCGGCATTACGCCGAGCACGTCCAGAAGGGATGGTACCCCTTGCTGGAGTCGTTCATCACCGCCGCGCCGCTGGTCGCCGCGATTGTCGAAGGGCCCAAGGCGATCCGGGTAGTGCGCGACATGGTCGGTCCCACCGACGGCCTGGACGCCCCGCCGGGCACGGTCCGAGGGGATTTCGGCTCCAGCCGCCAAATGAACCTGGTGCACGCCTCCGACGGGCCGGAAGCGGCCAAGCGGGAAATCGACGTCTTCTTCTCGCAGGACGAGATCCACCGCTACGAGCCGACCATCCGACCGTGGCTCCGCGCCGCGGATGAAGACTAGCGAGGCAGGGCCTCAGACCGAGGCGAGGGTTCAGTGGTCAGGGTTCAGGGTTCAGGATTTCTGTGCATGGGTGGAACTCCGAGTCCTGAACCCCGAACCCTGAACCCCAAAGACTTGACTCATTTGCAGCAACTGTCCGAAGCCAAGTGCCCTAGCCCGCGGCGAGTCTCCCCGCCGGGGTATGGGCGCGAAGCTGATGGATCATCTCTCGCGTAGCGGCCTCCACCGCCTCCTGCCAGCGTGACGCGCCGAACGCGGCTGCATACTCCTCCCGCCGATACGCGAAGATGATGCCCCGCGAGCTGTTGACGATCGCCCCCAGGCCCTGCTCGTCGAACGCGCCGGCCACGTCTCGGGCGGTCGCTCCTTGGGCACCGAAGCCGGGGACCAGGAACCAGGCGTGGGGCATCTCTGCCCTAAGTTCTTGCAATTGCTCGGGATACGTCGCGCCGACTACGGCTCCGACCGCACCGTAGCCGCCTTGACCGCCGGTCTTTCGAGCCAGCTTCTCCACCTGCCGGGCCACGTGCCGATACACGGGCTGGCCGTCGGCCACCAGATCCTGGAACATACCCCCCCCGGGGTTGGACGTCTTGACGAGCACAAACAACCCGGCGGCCCGCTCGGTGGCGACCCGGACGAACGGCTCCAGGCTGTCCTCGCCGAGGTACGGGCTGACGGTCATCGCATCGGCACCCCACGCGCTCTGACCTTCGCTGCCGAGGATGCCGTCGGCGTAGGCGGCGGCCGTGGAGCCGATATCGTTTCGCTTGGCGTCGAGGATCACCAGAAGCCCCCTCTCTTGGGCATGCCGGATGATCTCCGCCAGAACGGTCATCCCGGGGGGGCCGAGCTGCTCGAAGAACGCGGCCTGCGGCTTCACCGCCGCCACCAGCGGCGCGACCACGTCGACCACGCCCCGGCAAAACGCGCCCACGGCCTTCGCCTTTCCCGAGAGGTCCGCCCCGTCGATCTGGGGCATCATCCCCTCCGGGAGCGATTCGACACGCGGATCGAGCCCCACCAGCACGGGGTTCCCACAACGCCGCACCGCCGCGGCGAGCCGATCGGAAAAACAGAGCAAGTCAAGGTCCTCCTCTTAACGAAGGCCGAACGATCAACGAGAATCCGCACGCCGGGCTGAGCTCGGGTTCTCATACCAGAAGACGCCCAGCCCTTGCCCGGGGCCTTCCACCGGCTGGCTCTCTTCGCAGGCCAGCACGTCGAGATCGCCGTCGCCGTCGAGATCCAGCAGCTCCATCCGGTCGAACTTGATCCCCGCCGGCCCGCTGATCTCGTGGGCGGTCCAGGGGCCTTCGGTCGGGGCCTTGTCGTAGGAGAGCCAAACCACGCCGGATCGGTCGCCCTTGGCGTTCTCGCAACTGAACACCAGGTCGGGTTTGCCGTCGCCGTCGATGTCGCCCACTTCCACGGCCTTCCCCGTTCCCACGTCTTCCGGCATGCGGATCGCGTGCTGCACCCACGCGTCCGGTGCGCCCGGCAAACGGCGAAAGAACAACAGGCCGTTGTCCCTGGTTGCACAGAGCACGTCTTCGGCGCCGTCGGCGTCGAGGTCCGCAACCGTCAGGAACATCACCTCGTGGTCCTCGCCGCCGATAGGGTGATTTGGCCACGGCGCGGATTGAGCCGGTCCCGCTCCCGGGTTTTCCAACCACCGGCACGCGCGCAGTCGGCCTTTTCGATCGGAGGTGAGCACGTCCGGGTCGCCGTCGCGATCCATGTCCACCACGCGGAGCGACATGATCCAGCCGGCCGGCGAGATGGGGTGCCATTTCCACTGGTCGAGCCGTCGGGGGTCGTCGGGCGATTGCCACCAGCCGATCTGGCAGTCCCCCCCTTTGCCCGCCGCGACCAGGTCGATTCCGTGCTTGCCGTCCACCTGCATCGGGACGGAGAACATCCACATCATCCGATTCTCCGACCCGGGAATCGGCTCGGTCGTCCATCGCTCGGGATCGAGATAGGCCCGCCGGTCCTTCGGCGCCCAATGGACGAACATCGTGCGGGTCTTGCCCTCACAGCAGGTGGCCACGTCGATCCGGCCGTCGGCGTCGAGGTCGGCGAACACCGCGTCTTCGACGCTGGGCGTCTTGCCGACCGTCACCGCGGGCCAAGGCTCGCCGGCACGGTCGTGCCCCGGATGCAGGTAGACCCGGGTGATCCCGCCTTGCTCCCAGCCGGTGACCACGTCCGGTCGGCCGTCGCCGTTGGCGTCGCCAAGCCGCACGCCGTCGGCGCCTCGCGAGCCGTCGTCGACGACGTGCCGGGGCCAGGGCGCTCCGCGGAAAGGGGTTTCCGCCCCACGAAGGACTCCCGGCGAAGCGAAGCATGCGCACAGCGACGCCACGAAGCCGAGGCATCCATAGCGTGAGAGCGAGTTCTCGATCATCGTCTCGATCTGGGCAGCAAGGGAGGCTCTGTGCGGGCGAAGCCGCAAGCGGCAGCGTCGGCGCCGATGCAGACAGCGATCCGGGAACGCCGAATCAACCGATAGCGTACACCAGGTCGGCGCCCGCTACCAGCTTGTGCTGCTCGCCGCCGGATTCGGACTCGCCGGGCCCCTTGCCGTCATCGTCCTGCCCCTGCCCCTTGCTGTCCTCGTCGGGGTGCGGCGCTTCGACGTCGCCGGGATCCTGATCGGGCTCCGCTTCGTTGGGACGCAGCCGCCCGGACATCAGGTCGTACATCAGCGCGAGCAGGACATCGGACGGGACACAGTAGGTTTCGGTGCGGCCACCCCGGGCGATGTTCACGCCAATGACCTTGCCGCTCAGATCGACCAGGGGCCCGCCGCAGTCGACGGGGCGCAACACGGTGTCGTGCTGGAGGACGGCGGGGAAGTCGTCGTGCCGCTTGCTGATCCCCACGTGGGACCGGTTCTGCATCTCCCGCTTTCTGGCCCCGGGCGTGTCGATCTTGGCCAACCGGGCGGAGACCTCCAGCGTCTCGTCGCCCCGTTGGACGGTCAGCCGGACCGTCTGGCCGGGCGGGTGGCGTCGGATGGCGGCGATCAGCTCGTGCAAGCCCTGGGCCGGGTTGCCCTCCACGTGCGTGATCACGTCGTCGATCTGAAGCCCCGCCTCGGCCGCGGGACTGTCGGGCAGGACCTTCACGACGCGTGTCCCCTGGTCTGCATCGCCCACGCCGATCCCCAAAACGCCGCCGGCCGGGGGGATCTTCCGCCGCGGACCGCCGATCACGCCAAGGGCCAACGGGGCCTCATCCTCCGGACCGGGTGCCGCGACCCATTGCCCTACGGCAGGGCCCGTCTCGTCGGCCCAGGGGATGAGCGGCAGCCCGGCGGCCTCCACCTTGAGCATTGCCAGATCGAACTGAGGATGAACCCCGACGATTTGGGCCTCCCACTCTTGGCCGTCCCGGCTTCGGCAGACGATCGGTCCTCGCAGTTCACTGGCCTTGGTGACCACCCAGCCGTCGGGCCCGACAATCGTCCCCAAGGCCGCGTCTTTGCCGTCACACTTCACACGGACGACGCACGCGCCCGCCTCCGCGACCACTTGGCGGAACGCCGCTTTGACCTCGCCGCTGTCTTTGCCCGGCGTGCCGTCGTCCCAATCCTCGCCTCCAGCGAGGCGCTCCCAATGGTCGCGAAAGAGGTCCACCGGGACGTGCACGTTGACGTTGGTTGAGCCGCCGATCCGGCTGTTGACTCCGATCACCTTCCCTTCGAGATCAAAGAGCGGACCGCCCGAGTCGCCCGCAACCAGGGGACAGTCGGTCCGGATGGCATCCGCCCGCGATTCCAACACGCGCCCAAGACGGATTACCGGCGGTCGTCCTTCCTGGTACCCGAGGGGATGCCCCACGGCAACGCACCACGCGCCGAGTTGGAGGTCGCGCGAGCTACCCATTTCCAGGTGCGGCCAGGGGCCTTCGTCGTTGATCTTTGACAGCCCCGCGTCGACGCGGCGGTGAATGCCCAGGGTGGTCCCCTTCGCCGTCCTGCCGTCGGGGAAGACGAACAGGGCGTTCTGGCCCGGTTTCTCGGCGACGTGGCCGGCGGTCAGCACGTAGCCATCCTCGGTCACGATGACCCCGCTTCCCTGGGCCGTGCCAACGCGCACCGCCACCGTACACGGGACGACTTTCGCCGCAACGGCCTTCACTTGCGCTTCGATCACCCGCAGATCGGCGAGGTCTTCCGGGACCGTGACTTGGCGATCGGACTGAGCGGGCTCCTTGGGCCCGACGTCTTCCCCGTCTATCGGGGGGGTGGCGACCAGGAATGGTACCAGAAAGAGGAGCCCCGGAAGGAGACGATCAGCGCGGATGGGGGAGGCCGGATGCACCACGGTGCGTGGTCCTCAGATTTGGCCAGCGGAAGTGAAGAACGAGGGGGACGGGTGATCCGGCAGCGGTCGCCACCCGAGTTGCCACACTTCCAGTATGATCGGGGCGAGGCGGTGGTTCAAGCAGTTTGGCGTACAGACACCCCCCCCGAAGGGGGCGCAGTCCGCTTCTCGGGGACCCGTCGCGCTCCTCGCAGGGCAGCCGCTGGCAACCGGCCTACTTCTGAAACGCCGCCTTGATCTGGGGGTTCAGTCCCGGAAAGCGGTCGACGAACTCGGCCCGCTGTTGGTCCAGGGCCTTCTGGCGGGTCTCGAACTGGCTGCGAGAGTAGAGCCGTTCTGGGTGGAGGAGGATCGAGTCGACCAGCCGGACGGAGCGAGGCACCGTCAGTCCGGTCCGGTCCGAGAGGAACCAGTCTTCCAGCCCGCCGCGGAGCACGGAATCGAGGATGCCCATCGTGTCGCCCAGGCTGATGTCGTGCATGGCGTGGCCTTCGCCGACCCAGCCGGTGTTGAGCAGGAAGCAGTTGATATGGTCGTTGGCCTTGAGGATGTCGTAGAACAGGTTGGCGTGCTCGGCCCGGTCGCCCGCCAGGAAGGGATCGTAGAAGAAAACGTTCTTGATCTTCCCGGCCTGGGTCGGGTCGCCCGCCGACGATTCCATCGACTGTCCCAAGACCATGAACGCGGCGGCCTGTTCGTGGGTCAGCTTGGCGACGGCGGGGATGATGCTTCCCCGGGTGATGATGAACAGGTTGTTGACCCTCTCGGCGTTGATGAGCGTGCCGGCGTGCATGAAATCGCGGCGATCGATGACCGCGCGTCCGTTGGCCGTCCGTTCCAGGTTGAAGAAGTCGATGCTGCCGTCTTCCTCCACGTGGACGTTTTCCAGAAAAGTCTTCGGCTTCAAGCAGCCGTAGTAGGCTTCCGTCTGATCCCCGGGCCTGAGCCGCTCGGTCTTGACGAACAGGGCGCCGGCCTCGAAGCCGCGGAACCGCCCGTCGCGGTAGAGGATCCCGCCGTCGTCCTGAATCAACCAGGACCGTTCGTGCCCCTTCCGGGCCAGCACCTTGCAGGTCGTGCTCGTCTTGCCGTTGGCGCTGAGGGCGACGAACAGCGAGAAGCTCGACATGAACGGGCCGTGCGCGGTTTCCAGGGTGTCCTTGCGGCAGCCGGCGTGCAGGAACAACGCGTCGCCCGACTGCTTCACTCGATAGTCTTCCCCGGCGAACACGCCCTTCTTCCACTCGCCGAAGTAGTTGCTATTGCGAACGACCTTGACTATTTTGCCCTGAGGCGAAAAGGCGAGGCGAATCGTGATGCTCTTTTCCGGCAACAGCTTCGACTTGTTGGCCTCGAACTCGTCGTCGAAGAACATGATCACCTGGTAGGTGGGATCGTCGGTCTCCGACGGGGCGAAGAGCATGCACCCGCCATAGGCCACGTGGGCGAACCGTTTGGGGAGGATCAATCGGGCGGTGATTCCTTCGCTTCCGTCGCCCACCTGCACGTCGATACTGACCAGCGGCTCCTTGGCGAGCCGCTCTTGGGCCGCCCGGAGCAGTTGGCGCTCCTCGTCGCCGAACTCGGTGTCGACGTTGTTTCGCGTCAGCATCGCCGCCCGCGACATCGGCTCCGACTCGGCGACGATGCTCCCGTACTTGGTCTCGCGGACCTCGGGCTCTTCCATCGCGAGGGCCCGCAACTGGTCTGAGTGCGGATTTCGGGTGAGCCTTCCCTCGTTTTGGGCGGCATCGAAAATCGCCATTGCCGTTCGATGGAATTCGTCAAACATCAACTGGACCTCCGCTGACTCGAAACAACCGCGGCACTTTTTGGGCCCCCTTGGGAGCGGGCGAAAAACAACCTCCGCATTTCTCGACGCGTCCCCGCCGGCCTCGTGCCGGTGGGGAAACGGTGAAGTTGCACTTCGGCTGACCTTTACTAACGCCCCGGTCTACTACCCAGCCTCCTCGCCGACAGGCCGAACCTATCACTATACTCGCCCGCTGGTCAAGCTTCAAGACCCCCCGATCGGGCCCTGTTCTGTCCAAGAGACGCCCAAGACTGCCAGGATTGGCCGTTCGACATGGGTTGCAGGGGTCCGGGACGATCGCCGTAAACCCTTATTCCAATTGGTGTTACGCTGACCGCCTTGGTCACGACGATCCGGCGCCGGCCGCACGGAATAATCCCGGCCTTCCAGAGGTCCTCAATGTTGGAAAGGTTCGCGTGTTCTCGACTCAAACAAAGGCAGGTGGATGATGAGGCTCCTCGTAGTACTGGTGATGGTGTTCGCGCTGGGTTGCAGCGCTGAGCGGCTCGGCATGAAGGGCGTCCCCGAGTCGGCGCCTGCCATGGCGGAGGCCGATCTCGGCGGATCGCAAGGTCGAGACGCCGGCGGGGAAGCAGAGTCCGGCCAAGCATTGCCCACGCAGGGCGCGCTGAACCGCAAGATCATCTACACGGCGACCGTGGATCTGGTGGTCGAGGACTTCGCCCCGATCCCCAACCAGGTGGAGGAGGTGGCGAAACAATTCGGCGGTTTTGTGGCCAACTCCAACGTGAGCGGCTCGCCGGGCTATCCCCGACGAGGGGAATGGACCCTCCGCGTTCCCGTCGAGCGGTACGAGGAATTCCTCGCCGAAGTCCGTCAGAGATTGGGCGGAGAAATCCAGAGCGTCCGTGTCGACTCGCAGGACGTCATCGAGGAGTACTTCGACGTCGAGGCCCGGATTCGCAACAAGAAGAAGACCGAAGAACGGCTGCTCAAGCTGCTGGAAGAGCGTACCGGCAAGTTGGAAGACGTCCTTACCGTCGAACGCGAGCTTTCCCGGGTGCGAGAGGAGATCGAGCGCGTGGAAGGCCGACTCCGGGTGCTGGGGGACCTGACCTCGTTGACCACGATCCATCTGACCGTGACCGAGGTGAAAGGCTACGTGCCGGAGGCGGCTCCCTCGTACATGACGCGCGTGCGCCGGGCCTTCAACGCCTCGGTCGCCGCGCTGGTCTCCGCGGCGCAGGCGCTGTCGATTGCCATCGTCGCCCTCTCGCCGTGGCTCGCGGTGCTTCTGGTTTTGGCGATCGTGCTCGGGCTACTCTTGCGGTTGGCTTGGCGGTTTCGAATGCGCGCGCTCGAGCGGCGCGTCGAGGTGGTCGACGAATCCTCGCCCTCCGGCTAGATAGCCTCCGGCGAAACCCGCCCGCCTCCCGGGAAAACCCGTCGGACCGGGACAACAGGTTCCACGGGGGTGCCCGCCCCGGCCCGGATCGTTCTCGTCATCCTCGCAACGAGATCTGTTCGGACTTCAGGAAGTCGAGCAACGCGTTGCGGAACTCGTTGATCTCCTCGCTTTCGAGCGTCCGGTCCCAGGAACCGAGCCAGAAGCGATAGGTATAGCTTGCCTTTCCTTTGGGCAGTCCTTTGCCCTTGTAGGCGTAGAGGAAGTCGCGACGCATGACAAGCGAGTGCGAGAAGGCGTCGAGCCGCTGGTGGAGGGCGGCGAAGCCGCGGGCCACGTCCCAAACCAGGGAGAAGTCCTGCCACGATCCGGGGTAGATGGGCGCGGCCTGGTAAGTGACTTGCGGGTAGATCGGCCCCACGAGCTCGGCCATGGCCAACTCGAACCAGACGACCTGGCCGCCTTCCGGGGAAACCGCTTCGAGGATCGGGCCGTCGAGCACGCCCAGGCCACCGACCGGCTTTTCGCCCTGCCGGAGGGCCACCCAGCGGTCGGCGATTTGCCACGGGGCGTCACCCGCGTCTGAGGGCTCGAAGGCAAGCGGGGCGCTTCCGACCACCAGCCGCAGGTCCTCGATCGCGCCCTTGATCGCGCGCAGATGCTCCTCCCGCGGCGGCTGGTCGGCCTGGTGGAAGCTGACGCCGGCCAGGTGCGTGGTCTCGACGCAACCGCCGTCCTCCGCAAGCCAGTAGACCTGGCCGACCTCGAACAGCCGGAAGCGGTCGCGATGGGCCCGGTTCTTGCCCACCAGGGCGAGCAGGTTGGGCACCAGCGTGGTCCTCAGCAGCCGGTTCTGCTGGGCGATGGGGTTCCGTAGCGCCAGCGCCCGCTCTGGCTCAAACCCGATCGCCGAAAGCCAGCGGTCGTCGAACCATCCATAGTTCTGCACCTCGACGAATCGGTGCGCGCCGGCCAGCAGCCGGCGCGCCTTGTGCTCGATGCGGAGCGGCTTGTTGGCGTAAAGCGGCTTGAGCGGAAAGGAGGGCATCACCGGCGCGATCCGGTCGTACCCGTAGATCCGCAACACTTCCTCGACGATGTCGGCCGGGATGCCGACGTCGTGCTCGCTGCGATGGGGTGGGATACCGACGTGAAGCCGGTCTTTCTTGTCGTAGCGGGCCTCGAAGCCCAAGGAATGGAGGATGGAGAGGACTTCCTCGTCCGGGACATCGGCGCCGGCCATGGTCCGGAAGCTCTCGCGGGCGAACTCCAGGGGCCGGAGCTCGTCCTTCAGATCGCCCTCGACGGTGAAGCGGCTCGTCACTTCGTGCTCGACGCCCGCGTCCGCCACCAACTGGAGAATCCTGGCGGTGGCGAGCTTCACGTTCACCGGCGGCTGACCCTTCTCGAACCGCTGGGCCGACTCGGTGCGCAGATCCAGGCGGACCGAAGTGCGGCGGATCCGCGAGCGTTGGAAGTTCGCGCTTTCGAGGAGCACCTTGGTCGTGGTCGGTTCCACCTCGCTGTTCAGGCCGCCCATCACGCCGGCCAACGCGACCGGCTCCTTCTCGTTCCAGATCAAGAGATCGTCGGGCAGCATGCGGCGTTGTTGCCCATCGAGCGTGGTGAACGTGCCCTCCTTCCCCATCCGGGCCACGCGGATGGCGCGGACGCGGTCGCCGTCGAAGGCGTGGGTCGGCTGGGCCAGCTCCAGCATCGCGTAGTTGGTCAGGTCGACCAGCAGGTTGTACGTCCGCTGGCCCAAGGCGTGCAGCCGGCGCTGGATCACCAGCGGCGACGGCACCGCGGCCGCCACGCGAAACTCGATGCAGCCGTAGCACGGGCAGCCTTCCGGATCGTCGATCGTAAGCGGATAGGCGGGCAGATCGTCGTACTCGGGCAGGTCGACCATCGGCAGCGGACAAAGCGGGCGCCCGAAGATCGCGGCCAGCTCGCGCGCGAACGCGTAGTGGCCCCAGAGGTCGGGCCGATGCGTCAGGCTCTTATTGTCGATCTCGACGACCACGTCCTCCGCGGGAATGAACCGCGAAAGCGGTGCGCCCGGCTCCAACGACGCGGGGCACTCCAGCACCCCCTCGTGCCACCGGCTCATCCCCAGCTCTTTCGGCGAGCAGAGCACGCCCTCGCTCTTGTGGCCGGAGACCTGGGAGGCTTGGATCTTCAGTCCTTCGGCCAGCGTCACTCCGGCCGGCGCAAACGGCGACTTCATCCCTTCGCGCAGGTTGGGGGCGCCGCAGACGGTCGTAAACCGCTTGCCGCCGCAGTCGACCGTGGCCAGTTGGTTCTTCGTCCCGTCCGCGCTTGCGCCGGCCGCGATCGGCTTCACGGAGACCACTTCACCGATCACCACGCCGTCGACGGCCCGACGCACCACCTCGAACCCTTCCACCTCGGCGGTCGACATGGTCAGGCGGTCGGCGATGACGTCCGGGTCGACTCCCGAGAGGTCGACGAAATCGGAGATCCAATCCAGCGATATTTTCACGTTCGATTACCTCGTGCCCCTTGCTGCTATCTGGCTCAGACCGTTGCGGGGAATTGCTCGTAGAAGCGGACGTCGCCGGAGTTGAACAGGCGGATGTCGGGGATCCCGAATTTCATCATCGCCAGCCGCGTAAGCCCCAGCCCGAAGGCGAAGCCGCTGAACTCGTCGGTGTCGATGCGCCCGTACTCCAGCACCCTCGGGTGCACGAGCCCACAGGGGATCAGCTCGATCCAGCCGGTGCCCTTACAGGTCGAGCACCCCTCGCCATCGCAGAGGAGGCACTGGCTATCGAGCTCGAAGCCCGGCTCGACGAAGGGGAAGAAGCCCGGCCGGAGCCGGACGACCACGTCGCGATGGAAGACCTCGCCGAGCAGGGCCTTCATCACGGCGATCAGGTTGGCCACGGAGATGTCGCGATCGACCAGCAGGCCCTCGAGCTGATAGAACGTGTTCTCGTGGCTGGCGTCCATGGCTTCGTAGCGGAAGCAGCGTCCCGGGAAGATCGCCCGGACCGGCGCCCCGAACTCCTCCAGCACCCGGACCTGGTTGGCCGACGTGTGCGTGCGCAAGAGCATGCCGTTTTCGAGCCAGAAGGTGTCCTGCATGTCGCGGGCAGGGTGGTCGGCGGGGATGTTCAGCGCGTCGAAGTTGTAGTGCTCCGTTTCCACCTCGGGGCCGGTGAGGACCATGAAGCCCATCCCTTGGAAGATGTCCTCCAACTCCATCTGTACCAGGGAGATGGGATGCAGGCAACCGACGCGGTGGTCCGTGCCGGGCAGGGTCAAATCGAGCACGTCGGCGCCGACGGGCGTCTCACTCGCCCCCCGGCTCTTGGCGGCTTCCATGGCCTTGGCGATCTCGTCCCCGGCGAACTTCTTGATCTCGTTGAGCCGGCGGCCGAACTCGCGGCGCCCCTCCGGGTCCATCCGGCTGAAATCCGTGTTCTTGGCCAGCGTGGTGATCCGGCCCTTGCGCCCGAGATAGCGGATTCTGACTTGTTCCACCTCCTGGGTGGACCGGGCCCCCTCAAGATCCGCCAGGAGCTGCTCGCGGATTTCGTTGACCAGCACGCCGATCTGCTTCACCTTCGATGCCTCCGGGAAAGTCGCGTCCGCCAAAAGGGAAAGGGATATGTTGTCCTCCATATTCGGGGGTGCGTCAAGTGGGATCGCGCTGCGGGGTGCCGAGCGGAGGGGCGCAGTCTGCTTGCATCGCCACGATTGGCCGCGAGAAACGGACGACGCGATTCCGGGCGGCGACCCGGGGCTTCACCCACATCAGGGGCCAAGCAAGACTGCGACCATTCGATACACGAACCACACGGCCACCGCCCCGAACAGGGCCGACGCCAGTCCGGTCACGGTTGCCAGGCTGCCGATGCGTCGCGCCCGGGTGCCGGTGCGAACCGGCGTGTCCTTGATCACACGCATCCCCGGCGGAGGAAATCGACCCGATCGCCTGACGAGGTGGCCGAGCCGCAGGAACCAGAGCCCCATGACCACAAAGCTCAACCCCACCACCCAGGCAGAGACCCTTGCCAGTCGGATCGCACGATCCACGGCCAATTGGAGCACCGCGTCGGTTGCGTCTTCGGGCACGTCGAGAAGGCGGGAGACCAACGCCAACACGATCAGGCCGCCCAGGGTCGCAACGCCGCCCCACCAAAGCACCCGGCCGCGGAGTCTCCTGTCGGCGGGGATGATCTCGTCGTCCATCTCGGGAGCTCTCCAGCTTCAGGAAGCGCATGGCGTAACAGGGGTCTCGCCCTAAGCGAGCGATCGTGACTCGCTCGGCCGGGGGCGGTCGGCGGATGCGCCAAGGAAGGCGTCGACCCGCTCTCCATGTCATTGTCGACATTTGGGCACATTCTGGCAAGCGAAGCCCGGATCTTGGATCGCCGGTCGGTTCGCGGCTCGTCGCGCCCGGACCACTTCTCCAATCGAGCCCTGCGCGATGCCGGCAAGCCATCTCGACACTACCGCGGCGCGGGCCGGTCCGTTATGATGAGGCCCACGCGTCGGACAAGATGACCCGAGCAAGCGGGGAGACGCCATGATGAAGAGACTCCTGAGTGTGCTGTTGTTTCTCGGTCCGGCGGCAGGACAGGCCTTTGCAGACGCGGAGAGCGCGAAGCCTGCGATGGACCCGCTGGTCCGCGTGGTGGACCTTCGCGTCGGCCAGGAGGGGACCGTCGAGCTGTGCGACGGGACGAAGGCTGACGTCAAGCTGCTCGACCTCGACGAGAGACGCGACAGCCTGCGCAACGCCGTGCGGCAGGCCGTGGTGACCGTCCGGGTCAACGGCCGGAAGGTGACGCTGACGTCGGCGACGTACCACCTGCCGGTGACCGTCGGCGACGTGCAGATCGACTGCGCGGTCACCAAGGGCTATCTGGAGAACGGCGACCATTGGGGACTGGACGCCGACGCCCGGCTCCGCCTCTGGCCGGCCGGATCGCCGTGGATTCGCCCGGGCACGTTCACCTATCCGGCCCGGCAGAAGTGGTTCGCCAGCGGCACGCTGATGGCCAACGAGATCGGCGACGACGAGCGGCCGGCCGATAAGTCGATCTACTATCATTGGGGCCTCGATATGGGCGGTGCGGAGAAGCTGGTCGACGTAGTGGCCGCCACCGACGGCGTGGTCGTCTCGGCGCGGGGCAAGGTGCTCGAGCCGAGCGATCTCCCGCCGCCGGTCAAGCCGCGGTACGACGTGGTCTACGTGCGCGACGGGCGCGGCTGGTACTACCGCTACAGCCACTTGGATTCGATCGACGCGTCGATTCAACCCGGCGTGGAAGTCAAGCAGGGCGACAAGATCGGCGTGCTGGGGAAGGAAGGGGCCAGCGGCGGCTGGTCGCACCTGCACTTCGACGTCGTCGCCCTCCAGCCCAGCGGACGCTACGGCATCCGTGAAGGGTACGCGTTTCTCTGGCAGGCGTATCACCAGGAGCACCCGACGCCCCTGGAGGCCGTCGCGCGCCCGCATCAGCTTGTCTGGACCGACGAGCCGGTGACGCTCGACGGCACGCGGTCCTGGAGTGCGAAAGGCCCGGACCACATCGCCCGTTACGAGTGGACTCTGAGCGACGGCACCACGGCTGGCGGGCCAACCGTCGATCACCGTTATCCTCGGGCGGGCACGTACAACGAGATCCTCAAGATCACCGACGACGAAGGCCGCGTCGACTATGATTTTTCCCTGGTGCAAGTGGTCGACCGCGGGTCGACCGACCAGCAGGCCCCCCGGGTGCACGCGGCCTACTGGCCGACGTTCGGGATCAAGCCGGGCGACGAAGTGACGTTCAAGGTCCGCTCGTTCCGCGTGGAGCCCGACGAGGGCCATGAAACGTGGGACTTCGGCGACGGCAGCCCGCCCGCCAAGACGCAGTCGCCCGGCAATGCCGACGCCCATGCCAAGGACGGCTACGCCGTCACGACGCATCGCTACGAGCGTCCCGGCGATTACATCGTCTCCGTGCACCGGACGAACCGCCGGGGAGAGATCGGCATGGACCACTTGCACGTGGTGGTGGAGCCTCGGTGAGGATGAAAAGGGTGATTTCGAGCGCTGGTATCCGCGGGAACGCGCGGGAACTCGGCACGCCACACTTGTATGGCGCGGGGCTTCCAGATATGGTGTGAGGCAGCCCTCGTCAGTGAGGCGCTCGGCAGCAGAGACTCACGTAAGTCAACCCCTGTAGTCGGAGGCGACGAACCATGAACCTCGCTACCCCCACCTGGATTGCCGGCCTGCTGGTCACGGGCATGGGCGTGGCCCTGCTGGGCAGCGTGAAGATACCGCTGGCACGGCGGCTTCAAATCGATGAAGCCCGCGTGGGAGCACTGGTCTCCATGTTCGGCTTCGCCATGATCCCGGTGATGCTGGTCATGGGCTTTTTGACCGACCTGCTCGACAAGCAAGCCGTGGTCGTCGCCGGCTCGCTCCTGATCGTCGCCAGCCTCGTCCTATTGTCCCGGTCGGGTCGATACTGGCACGCGTTGGTGGCCGTGTTGCTGCTCAGCGCCGGCTGGTCGGCGTTGATCAACGTGCTCAACGTCATGATGGAAGCTGCTTTCGGCGGCCTCCCGACGTACCACATGAATCTGGGGAATTTCTTCTTCGGGCTGGGCGCCTTCCTGACGCCGCTGGTCATCGCGTACCTGTTGCAGCGTGCCGGCTATACGTGGGCGGTCTTGGTGTGGGCCGTGCCGGCCCTGTTGGTCGGCGTGTTCGCCTTGTTCGTGGACTTCGCCGGCTTGTTGGCGGCGCTCGAGAAGGCCGCAGAGGCAACCGGCTCGGCGCGGGCGCAAGCAGCGAACCTCGGCATCGGGGCGCTGTTGGTCGACCCAATCATGTGGCTGACGGCCTTGGCACTGCTGTTCTATGCTCCCATGGAGGCCACGATGGCGGCCTGGGCCACGACCTACCTGGGCGACAAGGGACTCTCCGAAGGGCGAGCATTCACGCTACTATCCGGGTTCTGGCTGGCATTCATGGGCTCGCGCCTGGCGACGGCCCTGCTCGTCGCTGCCTTCCCGTTGCCGGCCGGCGGCGACACAACCCTGATCATCGTCCTGTCCGTCTTATGTCTCCTGGTTTGGGCCGGCGCGGTGTTCAGCCCCGGCGGTGCTACCGCCGGCGCGATGGTCATTCTGGCGGGACTGGTATTCGGCCCCACGTTCCCCACGATCATCGGTGTTCTCGTGGGCCATGTTAACGCCGACCTCAGCCCGGACTTGGGCGGTCGCGCGGTGGGCCTGTTCTTCGCCATCGGCGGGATCGGCTGGTCGGTGATTCCCATGCTCATCGGCGCCTACGCTCAGAAGCGAGGCGTACAACAAGGATTCCGCATCGCGGCGGGCGCGGCGGCGGGGCTCCTGGTGATGGCCCTGGCGCTGCACTTCACCGTGGCCCCGTAGGCCCGCAACTCACGGAAACCCCGAGGAGACCATCATGCTCACCACGGCGATCCTCTCCATCAGTTGCGCGCTAGTGGCCGCTCCGGACGCCGGTGAGCTGAAGGTGATAACCGAGCGGAACGTGCCCGCCGAGATGCGCGACGGGACGATTCTGCGGGCCGACGTGCACCGCCCGGACCGTGGCGGCCCGTATCCCGTGCTCGTCTTGCGAACGCCCTACAACAAGAAGGGCAAGTTCGACCGGTACGTGAAGGCGGGCTACATCGTCGTGGCCCAGGACGCGCGGGGCCGGTACGCCTCGGACGGGAAGTGGGAGTCGTTCATGCGGTTCGAGACGCACGACGGCGAGGACGGCTACGACACGGTCGAGTGGGCCGCCAAGTTGCCCGGCTCGACCGGCAAGGTGGGGACGTTCGGCGCTTCGTACAACGCGTTTCTCCAGTGGAGGCTTGCGCCGCTGCGTCCGCCGTCGCTGGTGGCCATGTCGGCGCATAGCATCCTCGCCCGATACACCGACCTGGAAGGCCCGGGCACGATCCGCCCGGGGCGGCGGCTCCAGTGGTGGATGTTTACCATGTCGCCGGACGTGCGGAAGCGGTCCGGCCGAGAGCCCTCCGAGGCGTACCTCAAGATGGCCGACCGAAAGGAGCAGCCGTACCTCTGGTTCCTGCCGTGGCTGGAGCTGCCGCGCGGCGTGTTCGAGGACGAGACCGACGCCGTGCACTACTGGCTCAAAAACCCGCACACCGATCCGTGGAAGCTCGACGAGGGCGTCAAGGAGATCGCCGTGCCGAATCTCGACGTCGTCGGCTGGCACGACCACTGCAACGGCGACATGCTCCTCTACCGCACGATGGTCGAGGAGGCCGAGACCGAGACGGCCCGAACGCGCTCGCGGATCGTCATCGGCCCGTGGAGCCACGCCGGGCGAGGGCGCAGCAACTACGGCGAGATCGACTTCGGCCCGGAGGCGCAGGTCGACGTCGCCGCCCTGGAGATTCGCTGGTTCGACTACTGGCTCAAGGGCCGCGAGAACGGCGTCGACCAGGATGCGCCGGTGAGGATCTTTGTGATGGGCGAGAACCGCTGGCGGGACGAGCAGCACTGGCCGCTCGAGCGGACCCGGGACAAGGTCCTGTTCATCGCCGGCGGGGGCCACGCCAACACGCCTGCCGGCGACGGGAAGCTGGTCGAGAAGGCCGATACCTCCTCCGGCACCGACCACTACGCCTACGATCCGAAAGACCCCGTTCCCACGCTCTACACCAAGGCCGCGTTCACGCACGCCTCGGATCAGCGCCGGCTGGCCGATCGGCAGGACATCCTCGTCTACCGGAGCGAGCCCTTGACGGAACGGGTGGAAGTGACGGGGAACCCGGTCGTCGAGCTCCACGCGGCCTCCTCGGCGCCCGATACGGATTGGTTCGTCCGGCTGATCGACGTTGCGCCCGACGGCTTGGCACGGGACGTTTCGATGGGGCTGGTGCGGGCCAGGTATCGAGAGGGGCTGGACAAGCCCAAGCTGCTTGCGCCGGGCGACGTCGTGCGATACACGATCCGGATGACGCCCACCTCCAACGCGTTCTTGCCCGGCCATCGCATCCGGCTCGACGTGACCAGCTCCGATTTCCCCAACTACGACCGCAACCACAACACGGCGGCCGACCAGAACGCCGACGCCACGCTCGTCGTCGCCGACCAGACCGTCTACCACGGCGGCGAGCACGCCACGCGGATCATCCTGCCGCAGGTGCCCAATGCCGAGGGCGAGTAGCCGGCAAGGTTGGCACGCCGAGGGAGGCACGAAGCAAGGGTGGCTCGCCCTGGGCAAAAACAAGGAGGACGTCCCATGCGTATCGGGCGACCGACGCTCTTGCTCGTCTGGGCTTCTCTGCTCTGCTCATGTCCGCCGCTCGACGCTGCCGAGTTGAAGCTGCTCGACAAGCCGCTCTGGATCTTCCCCGGGCAGACGTTTCGCATCGCGATCGAGCAGCCCGCGGGGTCGGGCGAGCTGGACGTCAAGGTGCCTCCCGCCGTGGAGCTGTTCGACACCTGGCCGAAGGACGCCATCCAGCGGTTTTACTTCCGCGCCCTTGAGGTGGGCGACGCCACGTTGGCCTTCCGGGGCGAAGCCGGGTCGCTCGAGGTCCCGCTGAAGGTGACTGCCTGGAGCGACCTGTTCGCAGCCCGTAAGCTCGATTCGCTCGATCTGCCGCGGATCTGGCCGGTGGGCGACGTCGACTACGGCCATCTCAAACAGCGCCGTACGTTCTACACCGACGAGGAGTTACAGGCGATGCGACGGCCGGGCGCCGAGGCCCGCGGCGTCGCCCGCACGTGGGCGGAAATGAGTGACGAGGAGATCTGGAACATCATCCCCGGGCCGTCCGTGCCGCGCACGTGTTTGATCGTGCTCAGCGGCGGGAGTCGCGAGGACGGTCGCGGCAAGGGCTGCCCGGTGTGCGGCATGAAGATCTACGAGGGCCGAAGCGGCTTCTACCCGTGGATCTTCGATGCCAAGAACCACCCTTGGAAGGTCGGCTGCCCGTCGTGCGGGAGCTGGTTTCCGTCGAACGACTGGCACAAAGGGGACATGCACTCGGGCCAGTTTCCGGACGACGGGTTCGGGTGCGAGCCGGTCGAGCCGGTGATCGCGCCTAACGGCGTGCCCTGGCGGTGGCCGTTCGTGGCGTACTACCACCAATGGCAAGCGTACATGCGCGAGTTCACGCCGGGGATCGAGCAGACGGCCGCGGCGTTCGCCCGGACCGGCGATCGCCGCTACGCCCACAAGGCCGCGATCGGGCTGTTCCGCTTCGCCGAGAGCATGCTCGACATGTCGCTCAACCTGAACCACCGCAAGATGGCGGTCCGCGACGCGATCCTCCGCGGGCCCGCGGGAGCCCCGATCACGCACAAGCACCCGGCCGGCACGTTCCTCTACATCCAACCCAACTGGGACACGCCCCGGATGGAGCAATGCGCTCGAGCGTGGGACCTGATCTTTGACGCACTCGAGGGCGACGAGCAACTCCTGGAGTTTTGCCGAAGCCGCCACCATCCTGAGATCCGAACGCTCGAGGATTTCCGGCGGTTCGTCGAGGCGGGGGTGATCCGCGTCCCGTTGCAGGCGTGCCTGGACAACGCCGTCTCGCGGAACTACCCCATGCAGGAGGTGCTGGCCGCAACCTTGGCCCAGGTCATGGACTCGCCGCAGTCGCTCGACGTCGTCGACTGGCTGTTGCACGAGGGCGCGGGGATCCGGTTCACGCTCGCCAACGACTTC
Organism: Thermoguttaceae bacterium; assembly: GCA_035528065.1. GTDB lineage: Bacteria > Planctomycetota > Planctomycetia > Pirellulales > Thermoguttaceae > DATKZH01. Next base: position 47,196 of record DATKZH010000174.1, read on the forward strand.
TTCAAGGACGGATCGGCGTGCGAGTCGGAGTCGTACAACAGCATCCACATCCGCGACATGGACCGGATCTTCGACCTCTTGGAGCGGACCCGCCGGCTCTATCCGGAGGAGTGGGAGAAGCGTGGGCTGGCATCGCTCTACGGCGATCCCAAGTACCGGCTGCTCTATGATTTTCCGATCGAGAACGGCCTGATCGGGTGCACCGCCACGTGGACCGGCGACACGGGCCATTCGATCACGACCGACCGACGGAAGCCCCAGCAAGCGTTTCCGCTCACCGGCGGCGACTTCGTGAACGTCTACCGGCGGACCCGCGATCCCCGGTTTGCCCAGGCGATGGTCGGCCCCGGCGGCGCGATCCCCGCGGGGCTGGACGACCCCGAGTTGCGGGCGGAAGTCGAGAAGACCGTCAAGGAGCGGGGCTGGCAGGTCAAGGTCGAGAGCAACGTGCTCGACGGCTACGGGCATGCAATCCTCCGGTCCGGCGCCGGGCCGCATGAGCGGGCGCTCTGGCTTCGCTACGGACGAATCATTCAGCACGCGCACCAAGACCTCTTGACCATGGGCCTGGCGGCGTTGGGGCGCGACATGCTTCCCGACCTGGGCTATCCGCAGGGCTGGACGTACACCGGACAATGGGCGGCCAACTGGGGCACGCACTACGCCGCCCACGTCACCGGCGTTCGCACCCCGGACTTCGGCCGCGGCCGGCTCACCCTGTTTGCCGACACGCCCCCGGCCCGCGTGGCAAGCGCCGCCACCACGCTGCTTCCCGGCAAGGGAGAGGCCCGGCAGTCGAAGACGATCGTCCTGGTCGACCTCTCGCCCGAGGATTGCTACGCGGTCGCGCTTCACCGCGTCGAGGGCGGCGAAGAGCACACCTGGAGCTTTCACGGCCCGGACGGGACGGCCGTGCCCATCGGCCTGGAGCTGACGCCGCAAGAGGGAGGCACCGTGCTCGGCCCCGAAGCGGCCTACGGGGACTTCTCCTCGGTGGCGGGCGTCGACTCGGAGCTTGCCTGCCTGGCCTTCATGGATGACGTGGCGCGGGCACGGACGAATGGCGTGTGGGGGCTGGACTATCAGCTCAAAGGCCAGGAGGGCGTCCATCTCCGCTCGACGGTGATCGCTCCGGACGGCTGCGAGCTGGCGCTGGCCAAGGGCAGGCCGCCGCAAGGGAACCGGTCGTACGAGATGACCTGGGCGATCCTGCGACGAACCGGCCCGGCTCCCTTGGCCAGCCGGTTCGTCACGGTGCTCGAGCCGTTTGAGGGAGAGCGGAAGATCCAACGCATCGAGCCGGTTGAAGTCTCTTGCCAAGGGTCGGCGGCCTTCGAGCCGGTCGGCCTGCGAGTGACGACCAGGGATTTCGTCGACACGATCATCCTCCAGGTTAGCCAGCCCGGGCCATGCACCACCGCCGACGGAATCACGACCGACGGCGAATTCGCCTTCTGGCGCCAGCGCGCCGGGGACTGCACGGCAGCCGTGCTGGTCGGCGGCACGACGCTTGCCCGAGGGGACTGCCGGGTCTCTCTTCCCGAGGCCGCGTATTGCGGCGTGATCAAAAGCTGTGACTGGAAGAACGGGAGCGTGGTGGTCGAGCCGAGCCCGAATGACGTACGGACGCTGGTCGGGCGGCACGTCGAGATCAGCAACGAGTCCGGCAGTCACGCCTCGTACTTGGTCGAGGCCGCCGAGGCCGTGGAAGGCGGCTGTCGGATCAAGCTTCCGTTCGACCCTCGCATCGGCGAAGGATTCGTGGCCGCGTGCGAGGAGGGGCTCGTCCGAAGCGCCACCAGGCTTCGGTTTTGCGACTACTGGCGCTACTACGCCGGCAAGGCGATTGCCAACGAGGACTCGAGTGCGGTCTATCGGCTCCAGGACGTTGCCGGAGCCGTCCGCTGCGCTCTGGAGGCGTCGACCGAAGGCCCGATCGCCGCGGAGCAGCTTCGCCGGGAGTTCGCCGATCGAGACGGCGACGGCCGGGCCCGGTTTGCGATTTACGACTACGGGCCGGGCGATCGGGTGACGATCAAACGCTCGGCGACGGGGTGTGAGTAACGCGGCGCCGCTCAAACCGCGCCATGGTGAACATGCCAAGAATGTAGATCCGGCCGCCGGCGGGGGGGCGCCGACGGCCGGTCGTTTGATGTCACTCGCGCCGAGTTGGGGACGAGCGGGCCCGAGTGACGGCCCCACGATGGCTGCCTTCGAGGGCAGCGCGATGTCTTCAGCGGGCGCTGTACAACCGCGGCAAGGGGGCTGGGCGGAGGGCCTCCTTGCTCGGTACGGGCGGCGGGGGTGGGGCCGATTCCGGCTGCACGTCCGGAACCGCTTCCTCCTCGCCCGCGCAGCACCCGGGGCAGACGTACTTCACCACGCACTCGTAGACGGGCACTTCGCACTCGTACTCTTTCCTGACCAGCACCTTGCGGCAGCGAACCGGACCGCACTTCGGCACGGCCATCGGAACGCGGTTGCAGGACTTCTTGCCCCCGCAAGGGTCGCAACAGCCGTTGGCGCTTGCATCGCAGCAACCGCCGCCGTCGCAGGTGGGGACGTTGCAGGTTGCGGTCTTCGAGCAGGGACGGCAGCCGGGTAGTGGAACGCAGAACTCCTCGCACTCCACGCACCAGCAGTACTTGGTGATCGTCTTCGTGCCGCACACGACCTGGCAGACTTTCCTCTGGCAGGGGCCACAGCCCCCACAATCGGCGCAGCTCGCCGGCGCGGCGCCGCGTCCCCCTGCCGACGCGGGCTGGGCAAACGCCAGGCAGGCCGCAACAGTCAAGGATATGCCCAGAATCCTCATCATCCTATGTTCCTCCTTACAGGCGGCGCCGGCTGAGCGGCGCGCGGGTTAGGGTCGCATTCATGACCTTTGGCAGTACTCAGAAGTCGATTTGGGCACGCATCTCCACGATGTGCTGCGTGGTCATCGGCGTGACCCCGGGATCGTCGTCCGTGGAGCGGCTGTTGACGTAGTTCCACATGAAGCGGGTGTAGGGGTTGAGGTGCCAGTTCAGCCCCACGGTGTGATTGCTGATTAGACCTCCGAAGACGTTGTCGTCGTTGAGATCCATGTAGGAGTAGCGATAGAGCACCTCCCAGGCACCTTTCCCCCATGCCAGATCGCCGTCGCACGTGCGGACCAGGAAGAAGTTCTCGAACGGCTTGGTGCGGGTGAAGACGCCATTGGAGCGATCGTAGTTGCGGTGTTCGCCCGTGAGGAAGTAGCTGACGTAGACGTACATCCCGTCGAACGCCAGGTCTGCGTCGGCCTGGCGGTCCACGGCGGCGTGGAAGTACTCCGACTGAACCGACAGCGGGCCGTACACGTATGCCAGCTCGGCTCCGTAGAGCTGCAAGTCGGGGACGCCGGCGATGTTGCCCGTGTCGACCACGTACGGCGCGATGTGCGACTCCGGCCGTGCCCGGAACCGGTACGTGTCGTCGTCCACGTCGCGGTGGCTGAAGGCGCAGCCCAGGTGCAAAAGCCCGCGGCCGTCGGTCGCTTCGTCGTACCAGGGCAGGCAGGTGACGCGCGTGGTCAGCGCCGTGCCGCCGTCGTCGTCGAAGCGGCGAGGCGGATTCGACCCGTTTTCCAGCTCGTTGCGGAACGCGCCGATCGCCCAGGTCAGTCGCTCGTTCTCCGTGTGATTGAAGGCCATCACGCCGATGCGACGACCTGGCACGAAAGCCCCTGTATCGTTGATCGACCGCTCCAGGAAACTGAGGTGCGCGGCACCCGTCAGCTCCTCCATTCCGAACGGCTCTTTGTACTGACCGATCCGGACGTTTCCGAGGACGGGAAGCTCCTTCACCGTAAGGTATACGTCGGCGAACCCCGTGGACTGGATCAATTCGTCGATGTGGGCGGGTTGAATGCCGTCGCCGTCCGGGTCGGGGTCGCTGCCCTGGTTGGCGTTGTCCGTGTTGGCGAAATCCAGTTGGAATTTGTAGTCGATCACGTGGAACGCCTCGCCCTTAACGAAAAGTCGGGCACGGCGGAACTCGACCCCGTCCTGCCAGTCGCCGCCGGGCACGTTCGCCATGCTCTCGGCATCCTGGTCGAACAACGCCCAGTCGAGCTGCATCAGCCCGCCGACCGTCACCGACGGCTTGCCGGCGGCCTTCTTGTTGGCGGACGCGGCCTTGTCCTGGATCTTCTGAAGCTCCGCCTCCAGGTCGGCAACCCGCGCGGCCAAGTCGCCCGATTCTCCGCTCAGATACGTGCTGCCGGAGACGAGCGGACTTACGCCGGACGCCACGTAGGCGGGATCCTGGATCGGCAACAGGCCCTGCTGTCCCCAGGCGTTCGTCGAGCCGGCCGCCAAGAGCCCGATCATCGCCGCACAGACACACCATTTCGGAATACTTCCGCGCATCAGAATTTCCCCCGAGTCAGTAAAGGTAAGTGGCATCCGTCACCACCCGCATTTCCGCTTCCATGTCGCAAAGCAGCAGGGCGGGCAGCAGGCATACGATTCCATGAGCATCCATCGGAGCCGTTCTCCCAAAATCTTTGCCGGGAGAGCGAAGAACGGCCGGATTCCGGCGCCCGGTCGCGTCATGTACGATTGCGTTTGCCGCACCGGCAGAAGTGGTCAACTCACCGCGATCGAATGGGGCGGGCTGACCGTGCGCGGTCAACGCGAGACCGGGCCCTCGGACGGAGGAATCTGACGATCGTGCAGGCTACGCAGAAACGTCTGCCCGGCCGCCCCATTATTCGGCCGACCGGCTGCCTGCCCGCGTTCTGACCGTCCCTCGCGACTCTCCGGTTGGGCGGATCCCTCGCCTGGCGTCTTCACGCCAGCTCCGGTCGCGCGGCCCCGCGCCGGCGGTCCCGCCTCGACAGGCGTCACTCGCCGAGCTTGCCCAGGGCGCGGGCAAGCGCCCAGCGGATGTAGAGCGCGGCCGGGCCTTCCCGGTTGGCGCGGACCGCCTCTTCCATTTGCGGTCGTACCGCTCGGGCTTTCTCGCCGATCGCCTCCAGCACGATCGCGGCGTGCAGCCGGACCCAGCCGCTTTCGTGCTGCAGGGCCTCGACGATCGCGGGCAACGCCTCTTCCTGCCGGTCCAGTTGACAGAGCGCCTCGGCGGCGGCCAGACGGACGTTCGGGGCCGGGTCGTCCAGCAATCGCGCCAGGCTCTCTGTGGCGGGTTGAGCCTTCGGTCCCAGCGCGGCGAGCCCCACCGCCGCCCAGTACCGCACGGCGCTATCCGGATCGGCAAGCTTGAGAGACAGCTCGGACCGCAACGCCTCGCCGCGTCCCACCAGGTCGGCGCTTGCCAGGATCCGCTCCTGCGGGAACCTGTCGGGATCGCGGACCAGCTCGTAGGGCGGACGCCCCTCAGACCGGAGATACATCTCCGCTTCCGGGAAGAGGCCCGTGTCGTGCGTTTGGAGCATCCATCGCTGATGCACGCCCCGCATCCGCTCCAGCATCGCCTGGTGCTCCGGCGAATCGGCCAGGTTGTGGATCTCGTGCGGATCGGCTTGCGTGTCGTAAAGCTCCTCGGTCGGCTTGGTCGGGCCGGCCAAGATTGCCGTTGGGCCCGAAAGCCTCCCCTCGGCGGCCAGCCGGCGGATCTCCTGGCGCGTCGGCGTCTGCTCGGAATAGGTGCTGTGTTGCATTACCGGGCGGTGCGGCAGGTAGTTGCGGATGTACTTGTAGCGCCGGTCGCGGACTGCCCGGCTCATCTCGTAGACCTCGTCCACCCGATCGCGCACGGCAAACACGTGCTCCCGGGGCTCGCCCGCTTGGGCGCCGAGAAACGCATGACCCTCCATGTAGTCGGGGATCTCGACGCCGGCCAGGCTCAGCACGGTGGGGGCGAAGTCGACGAAGCTGACCAGCCGGTCGATCGCCGTCCCCGGCTCGCCCGGGGCCCAGCGCCGGAACTTCTCCGGAAACCGGATGATCAAGGGCACGCGAATCCCCGAGTCGTAGAGCCATCGCTTGTGGCGAGGCAGGCCCGTGCCGTGGTCGGAATAGAAGAAGACGATCGTCTCGTCGGCCAGCCCGTCCTCCTCCAACTGCGCGAGGATATCGCCCGCCTGCTTGTCCATCGCCGTGATCAGGTCGTACAGGTGGGCCACGTCGCGGCGCACGACCGGCGTATCGGGGTAGTACGGCGGCAGGGCCACTTGGGCCGGGTCGTGCCGCTCGCCGGGCGCAAGCCGGGCCGTGCGTTTGGCAAACGCCTCGTCCGGCAGCCGGATCTGGCCCTGGTGCGTGGTGGTGAGGTTGAAGACGCTGAACAGCGGCTGCCCCGGCTTGCGCTTCCGCCAGTGGGCCTGCCGGCTCGACTCGTCCCAGCTCCCCGGCGGCGTCTTGAAATTGTAGTCCTCCTTCACGTTGTTCGTGCAGTAGTAGCCCGCCCCGCGCAAGTACTCGGGGAAGCACCGGATGTGCTCGGGCAGCGGAAGTACGCTCCGCAAATGCTGCGTGCCGAGCGAGGTCGGGTAGACGCCCGTGACGAGGCACGACCGCCCCGGGCTGCACACGCTGGCCACGGAGAACGCGCCCGTGTACCGCACGCCCTCGGCCGCCAATCGATCCAGGTTGGGCGTGATCGCCTGGGGATCGCCGTAGCAGCCCAGGTTCGGGCTGATGTCCTCGCAGGTGATCCAGAGGACGTTGGGCCGCTCGGCGGCCGCCTCAGCCGGGCCCGCCGAAAGACACGTGACGACAAACAAGCACGCCAGAGATGGCAACACGGCGCGGAAGCTTCTTGCGATCATGACACATGTCCCTCAGACAGCGAGAATCCGTTGGCACTCCGGGCGCTACGCTCCCCACCACCATACCCGACGGCAAGCGGAGTTGGAAGAGACCGGGCGACGCGTGCTTGCTTCCGCCGCTTCGCCGGTCTAGACTGGCCGGTTGGAGTGGGACGATTCACCGGAGGCGCGGATGCGTGCGCTGGGGTGCGAAACGAGCCCCGCGGACGTCCGGCTTCCGACCTCACCTCAAGGAGCGCAAGCATGGCCAGACCGACACTCCTGGTGGCAACGCTGCTATCCCTGATCGGCGGTCCTTTGGCGATTCCCGCGTCCGAGTATCAAGTGACGGAGACCGACGAGGAGATCCGTATCCGGACGCCGCAACTGGAAGCGGCCGTGCGCAAGAAGGGATACACCAGCGGCGTGGCCCGGCAGTCCTTTGTGGACAAGAAGACCGGGTTCCGCGACCCCGGCTTCGGGCTGGACATCGCCGATTTCATCATGGAGCCCGGCAGCGACGAGGCGTATCGCGACAAGGCCTCCTCGGATCGCATCGCCTATCCGTTCGACAACATGGTCCACGGCAAGCGGCCGAAGCGGCTGATTGAAGGACCCCAGATCTGCACGCAGGCCCGCGAGCTCCATCCGGTCGTGATTCGCGGCAAGGACTTCGTGGCGGTCAAGCAGGAGTTCAAGTACTACAAGGCCGCGCCGGGCAAGAAGGCCGGGTCGGTCTGGTCGCAGGTCCTCGTCTTCCCGATGGGCAAGCGGTACTTCGTCTCCATGGACAGGATCGACTCGGTCAACGAGAGCGACGCAATGTTCTTGCGGATCGACATGCCCGGCCACCTCCGCCACAATCGCGGCGACACGTTCACCCGCATCTACTTGAGCTACCACGGCATCATCCCGCCAAGCGAGTTTTTCGAGGACTTCCCGCCCGACGGCAAGTTCAACTACCGCCGCGACGCCAACCCGCTGCCCGAGCGGTTCATCCGCGCCTGCGAGCTCCGCGATCCCCAGACGGGCAAGGCGGGCCCGTGGCTGGCGGGAATGACGCTGGAGCCCTCGGTGGTGCATGAGGCGTGGTGCCACCAGCGAGGGTACGTGTGCATGATCGAGGAGTTCGGCGGCCGGCCGATCAATCCCGGCGAGTCGTTCCGTGCCGCGTTCATCGTCGGCTACTTCGACTCGATCGACGAGATGAACGAGGTCTACGACCGGTACCGGGGGCACACCGGCCTGGAGGTTTCGGAGGACGGTTGGCGCCTTCTGAAGTGACGCAGGGGAACCGAGTGCCCGAGGCACCCTCTCCCGCAACGGGACAGGATGGAGAAGACGGGATCTCGCAAAGGCGCTAAGGCGCAAAGGAGGTAAGGAGAGAAGAGAACGTAGTTTCGTCGACGTGGTGATCGATTCGTTTTGACCAGTCTGTACCTCGGCGAGCTCTTTTAACCGACTCGGGCCTTTTCTTCTCTCAACATCCTTTGCGCCTTGGCGCCTTTGCGAGGGGCCCCGAAACCGCCTAACGATTGTGATTCGCGGCACCAGGTCGCACGTCATGGCCGAACTCGTGTTGGAACAAGTTGGCAAGGTTTACCCCAACGGCGTCGAGGCCGTGCGCGATTTCGATCTCGACGTAGCCGACGGCGAGCTTCTGGTGCTGGTCGGGCCGTCCGGCTGCGGCAAGACGACCACCTTGCGGATGATCGCCGGCCTGGAACGGGTGACTCGCGGGACGATCCGCATCGGCCCGAGGATCGTCAACGACGTCGCGCCCAAGGACCGCGACGTGGCCATGGTCTTCCAGAACCACGTGCTCTATCCCCATCTGACGGCTCGCCGGAACATGGCCTTCGGCCTGAAGCTTCGCGGGCGGCCCCGAGGCGAGATCGACGAGGCGGTAGGCAAGGCCGCGGCGATGCTCGGCATCGAGCACCTGTTGGACCGGAAGCCGCGGCAGCTCTCCGGCGGCCAGCGCCAGCGGGTCGCAGTGGGACGAGCGATCGTCCGTCGGCCGTCGTGCTTCCTGTTCGACGAGCCGCTCTCGGACCTCGACGCCCGGCTCCGCGTCGAGATGCGGACCGAGCTGAAGCGGCTTCACCGCCGGCTCGGCACGACGACGATCTACGTCACCCACGATCAGGAAGAGGCCCTCACGCTCGGCGATCGCGTGGTGGTGATCTACCAAGGCCGCATCCAGCAGATCGGCACGCCCGAGGAGGTCTACCGGCACCCGGTCAACCGGTTCGTGGCCGGTTTCCTCGGCGGTGCGCCGATGAACTTCCTGGAAGGCACGATCGTCGATTCCGGCGGCCGGCTCTGGCTCGACCACGCGGGCGCCCGGCTCGACGTGCCGGACTGGGCGGTCCCGGATCTGCGGGCCATGCTCGGCACGACAGTCCTCTTGGGCGTGCGGCCCGAGAGCCTCCGCGTCGAGCCGATCGAAGGACGGCCTCAGACCACGCTGAGCGTGACGGTCGACCTGGTCGAGCCGCTCGGGGACAAGACCGACGTGCACCTCTCGGTCGAGCAGGCTGCTGAGCATCCTCTCCCTGCTCACCGAAGAATCCTGGCCCGGCTCGACGGCCGCGTCGCCGTGCGCCCGGAAACGCTCCGACGCCTGTACGTCGACCTCGATCGCGTCCACTTCTTCGAGCCGGATGACGAGCGCACGGGACGCCCCGGCAAAAACCTTTGCCTGGCCTCAGAGAGACGATTCGCTGCGGGCGAAGCCGCAAGCGGCTTGGGGGGATGAGTGTTGAGGGTTGAGGAGACGCAGCTCGAAGTCGCCTGGAGTGCGTTTATCCCTACCTCCTTTGTCCCCGCCCCCTGTTTCCTAGACAACTCAACCCTCAACCCTCAACCATCAACCCTCGACTCTCAACCCTCAACCTTCTTTCCCCCCGCCTCGATCCGCGGCTCGCCCCAGTGGGCCCAGTCGAAGCTGAAGGGGCCGTCGGAGTCGGTGACCAGCGACAGCACTACGGGCTGGCCTGCCCATCGCGACAGGTCGACCTCGATCGACTCCCACTTGCCGGGCAGCATGCGCCGCTGTGCCAGCTCTTGGCCATTCACCTCGACAATGAACAGAACGCCCGTCGACTGCGAACCGTCGCGCACGCCGATCCAGGAGCGGAACACGGCCGGCGCGCGGTGCAAGGTCATGGGTAGGTGGGCGATGGTGCGTCCTTGGTTGGGCGGGTGGGCGCCGAGCCCGTCCCGCTCCACCCCGCCCACCGCGGCACGCCCCGGATGCACCCCCACAAACGGCTCCGGCTCGATCGCCAGGCCGGCATCGCCGAGGAAACCGACCTGAGCCTGCTTTCCGATCAGGTCCACGGGCAACTCCACCGGCGCCGGTTGTTCCCGTAGAAAGAGGACCGTGCCGGGAAGCGAGGCACGCACCCGCTGAGTATCCCCGCTCGTCTCGAGGGGCAGTTGCCCGGCACTCCCCAGCGCAAACGCCCACCGCGAGGGGCCACGCACGGCGAGCGCGCCCTCCCCTTGCACGCTCCGCTCGACCCGCGGCCGGAGCCACCGGGCCCAGTCGAAGCTCGGCGAGCGTTCGGGGCCGGGGTGCACGGTCAGCTCGATCTCGACGGTCTCTCCCGCCAGCGCCGTCAGGTCCAGCTCGAGCATGCGGGGCTCGTCGGTCGCGTTGTGCAGGTCGCGTTTCAGCTCGCGGCCCTTGGCCCGGGCGGTCACGCCGAACGTGACCCCGTCGGTCTTGTCCGGCCCCAAGGCGCCCTTGTCCATCGCCACCTGGGCGACGAACCGCAGTTGCCCGTCGGCCGGAAGCCGTGCCGCGAACGACGCAAAGGCGACGCCGCTTCCGCCCGCCGCTTTCCAAGGCGGATGGGCGAACAGCGCGTCGCCCTGGCTCTCGAACCGGGCCCCGTCGGGCGAGGCGAGCGGCCCGTCGACGTCCAGTGGCTCGCCCTCAAACGGTCGAGAGCCGCATCGGGCATGGTCGATCATCGCCGCCAGGTCGACCACCGTCGTCGTTCGGCTCCGCGTGCGGACCATCGCCAGCTCTCCCCACGAGATGACGGCCTCGGCAATCAGGTCGTCCGGCAGCTTGCTCACGTGGAACACGCCCGGGTCGCGGGGCTCGTCGAAGTACGGGTACCAGCAGTCAGGGTCGAGGCCGAACAGCCGCTCTTCGTCAAAGGCGACCCCGCCGGGAATCGTGCCCCGGCCGTCGACCTGGCCCACGCCGGTGATCGTGCGGCTGATCAAGCGGTCGCCGCAGCAGAGGAAGCGGCCGTCGGTCGTGTGGATCGCGCGCCGACCGTCGGCCGTGCGGAACGGGAAGGCCACGTCGTCGGGCCACGGCCCTTCGGGGTCGATCTCCAGCCGGTGCTTCTGCCAGAAGGCAGCCTCGTCGAAAAACTGGCGGCTGAACCCGGTCGGCTGGGCGATTTGCCCAATCGCAGGCTTGAGCGTGGGGATCACCCCCCAATGCTCATACGCTTCGTTCCAAGCCGCGTACAACTGGCCGCTGGTCGGCGGGGCACAGCCCAGGTAGCCGTTGATGATCGTATAGGGGCGGAACAGGTACGAGCTGATCGGGTGGGCCAGCGCCAGGGAGCGTCGGTCCCAGGTGCCCTCCGTGTGACTGATCCCCCAGGCGTGGCGCTGGGCAAACGCCTCGTAGCGGCAGGTGATCTCGTTGAGCCCCTCGCCGCTCAAGGCCACCCCCGGCAGCGCTTCCCGAAGTTGCCGGTGCAGGGCGACGTTCCCCTCGATCATCGACATGCCTTCGATGAGCCCGTTGTGGTCGTTATAGAGGCAGAGCGTCTGATCAAGGTGCAGGGCGTCGATCGCGTAGTCGCGGCAGAGTTTGGACATCGCTGCGGTGAAGTGGTCGCGCCATGCCTTCAGGGCGGGATTGATGTAGGCGAAGCGGATCTCCGGCTCGGCTCGCGTCCACAGCCACCACTGCTTCTCGTGGTCGCCCCAGGGGCTGCGGACCTGGTACGGCTCGAACTTCTCGTAGAGCGGGTTGAGCGGGTCCACGCCGAAGTAGTTTACGTGCAGCATCACCCGAAAGCCCAGTCCATGGGCCAGCTCGACGAACGGCTTCAGCTTCTCGAACGGCTCGTCGTACGTAGGGTAATCACGGTCGTAGCCGGCGGCACGCCACGCAGGGACGTAGAGGATCGTCTGCTTGGGATCGAGCCGCGTGGCCAACGCCCGCAGCACGTCGGCGTCCATCCCCATGATGACCATCACACGGACGTCCTGGACCCACACGGGCTGTTGCTCTGCGATGGGCGTGGGACGGAAGTGGGCATCGGCCCAGTCGCGATAGCGCCGGGCGGGCACGCGCCAGTCGCCCTCGTAGACGTTCAGATGCCACGCCACCGACTCGCAGGCCACCAGCTCGTCGAACGGTGCGAAGTTGATCGTGATGAAGGTCAGGCGCCAGCCGTCGTCGCCCCGCTCGACGATGAGCCGCTTGAACCGCCCCCGGACGTCTTCCGCCCAAATGTAGAAGCCCCCCTCCGCGCCTTCCACGATGACCAACTGGGCCTCCCAGCCGATCGGATAGTCGAACTGGTGCTCTCGGCCGGGCGTCGTGGCCGTCAAGCGGACGCCCGACCGGCCGGGCACGATGACCGCGTAGTCGAGCGGGATGCTTGCGATCTGCCAGCTCACGCCCCAGACCCCGTGGGCCGGCGAGGAGCATCGCTGGCTGAGGACCACGTCGCCGGTCGCCTCGTCGATGCCCAACGTGCACTCGGCGGTGGCGCCCTCCAGGTCGGTGAAGCGGCGGTAGCGGCGGAGCACCTGGTTGCTGCCGGGCGGGGGGCTCTCCGCGCCGGCGGTCGCGTAGTGGGTCGCCTCAACTCGGTGAATGCCCAGGCCGCGAGGCTCCTTCGGCGGTTGCACGCAAACACGGCCCGCCCCGTCAACCAGCGACGAGAGCGAGCCGCTGGAGAACTGGGCCTCGAGCGTCTTGGTGTCGAGCCGAACCGGCGCTTCGACGGCCGAAGAAGCCGAGCCAGCCAGCAGCAGGGCCAGGATCGTCCCGATGAGGATCCGCTTCGTCGAGATGGGGCGGCTCATGATGAGGCTCCGCAGGAGTGATTCGCGCCAAGTGACGGCGACGTTTCGCTTTCGGGAGTATAGCGAGTTTTGCACCGTCGTCCATTCTCCGCCCCCGGCGACTTGCAATTCCCGCTCAACCAAGTGCAGCCGATCCTCGAGGACGTCGCCTCGCTCGACCTGGCTTTCTCCAAGCCGCTGGACGGCCAAGCGGCCTATCGACTGCACCGGACCAACGGCGCCCCGTCCAATCCGACCGACTTCGAGCCCCGCGTGGTCCCCCTGGAGAGAAACGTGATGGAGGTCCTGAGCGCGGGCGGCGGGCGGTCGTCGAACAAGGATTTCCCCTTCTTCAAGATCGAGACGGGCGACGGCTCGACGATCGTGGCCGTGGGATGGTCCGGCCAGTGGCTCGCGCAGCTTGCGTGCCGGGACGACCGGCGCTTGCACGTGACCGCCGGCCTGGAGCGGACGCACTTCCGGCTCCAACCGGGCGAGCGCGTGCGAATGCCTCGGACGCTGCTATTGCACTGGCCCGGCGACACCCTGGAGAGCAACGCCCGATTCCGCCGGCTCGTCTACGAGCACTACGCCGCCCGGCGCAACGGGGAGCGGCTCCTGCCCACTCTCTACTGCAACACGTGCTTCACGCGGGGCGGGGGCTGGCTGAACGAGTGCAACGCCGAGAACCAGATCTCGCTGATCCGTGCCTACGCGCCGCTCTCGTTGGAGGCCCTGGTGACCGACGCGGGCTGGTTCGAGGGCGGCTGGCCGGCGGGCGCCGGCAACTGGACGCCCCGCCAAGACGCGTACCCGGATGGCATGGGCCCGGTCGCCGCCGCGGCCAAGGCGAACGGGATGGTGTACGGGCTGTGGTTCGAATTCGAGCGGGTCGTGGCCGGCACGTGGCTGCACCGGAACCGTCCGGAGTGGCTGCTCTCGGCAAGCAACGGCCCTCAGAAGACCTATCTCTTGAACCTCGGGTTGCCCGAGGTCCGCGAGCACCTGTTCCAGATCGTGCGGGGCTTCATGGACCTGCCCGGCTTTCGCGTCTACCGGTCCGACTTCAACATGAACCCGCTTCCCTACTGGCGTCACACCGACGCTCCCGACCGCGAGGGGATCACCGAGATCAAGTACATCGAGGGGCTCTACGCGTTCTGGGACCGGATCGCCCGCACGTGGCCCGACAGCCTCCGGATCGAGTGCTCCAGCGGCGGGCGCCGCATCGACCTGGAGACCGTGATGCGGATGCACGTGCACCAGAAGAGCGACTACTGGTTCCGCAACGAGGTGGATCAGGCGAGCATCTGGGGGCTGAGCCAGTACCTGCCGAACCACGTGTTCATGGCGCCGGTGAATCGCACGGACGACTATTCGTTCCACTCGGCGATGGCCGCGTCGCTCTGCCTGGGATGGATCGCCGACGCCGACGATTTCGACCTCGGGCGTGCCCGGCAGCTCGTCGAGCGCTACCGGGAAGCACGCCCATTGCTGGTCGGCGCGTGGTACCCGATTTTGCCCTACACGCGGGACGAGGCCCAGTGGATCGCCTCGCAATACCACCGGCCGGACCTGGGACGGGGCATGATCCTTGCGTTTCGTCACGCCGGCAGCCCGGAGAGCACAAAGGTGCTTTCGCTTCACGGGTTGCGTCCGGAGGCGACGTACGAGCTTTCGTGCCATGCGGCGGGGTCGAACGTCCTCGCGACGGGAGCGGAGCTGACGGCGGGCTTCTCGGTCACGATTCGGGAACCGGGCCAGTCCGAGTGCATTGTCTACCGAGAGGTCAAGGATTGATCGGCGTGGCCAAGCGTCCGGCAACACGCCAGACCGATTCGGCGGTTCACGAGCGAGCCAGGGCCGGTCTGGCCGCGATGATTACGAAGGCCAAGCAAGGTCGCTAGGGACCAAACCGATTCCACCGAGCCGTGAGACGATCCGGGCGCACCGCCACGCGTACCGAGACGCGAGCCCTACTTTCAAGGGGACTGCGGACCCCAGAAAAAACCAGATGCCTTGGTTGGCAGAAAGGGGATTTCGATTCTGCTTCGATGGGGAAATCGCTTGTAAAAGCCAAGCCTTCGGGGTATCCTTTGGCGAAACGGTACAATCGAATGGCTTCGGGCACTGGTTCTTGGTGTTAATGCCCCCTTTTTGGCGGTGCCCTATCAGAGGGGGCCGATTTGGTCTTCGGGGGGGGCTGAAGGGGATTCGTTCTGTCTGCTTTCACTTGGCCCGTTGTAGGATACCACGATGGCAGCTCCACTCACTGAAAGGCAGAGGGAAGTGGTTCGGCTACTCAGCTTGGGATGCACGGTCAAGGAGGCCGCCGCCGTCCTCAAGCTATCGCCGAGCACCGTCGACAATCACAAGAGCGCGGCCATGGCTCGGCTGGGGACCGACAAGCTTGCCTTGCTCACGCGCCTGGCGCTCAAGCTGAAGATCACCAGCATGCGCGACACGCTGACCGCTGCCGAGAAACGGAAGAGCGGGCGCAGGAACGACGGGTGGAACTGAGCGCCAGTTCGGCACCGTGAAGCAGCTTCGCCTCGTGGGGGGGTGATTCGCTGCCGGAGGGGCACTGCCCGGCCACCCGTCTCTGGCGGTCTCCGCGGAGAGGCTGTTCCCGACCTTCGCGCCTGGGCCCGCCCCAACTCCGGGCCGCCCATCCACGGACCGGCGACTCCGTGTCACTGGATTTCCGGCATGGGGACGATCTCGCCGTGGAGTTGGCGGGCTTGGGCATCGGGCGGATTCACGCCATAGAAGATCGCGTTCAGGTCGATCCAGGTAGCCAGACGGCGAAGCTCGTCGGGGGCAAGCTCCACGTCTTCGTGCCCGGCGCGCAGTAGCTTCATCAGCCGGCTGCCCAGCGCCCCGTAGACGCCGCCGGTCGGTGTGACCTGGACCTGGTTTCGGCCGCCGAACCGGGGAACGAGGGCCTTCGCGGCGCTGTCGGGATTGGTGCCGCCGGCCCAGAAATCGGCGTCGCCGCATAGCGACACGTACGATTTCGTGAAGTCTTGGTGGGGCGTGCCGGTCAGATCGATCCCGCCGTCGGGCTCCTTGGCGCCGTGGCACTCGACGCAGCGCTTGTCGAGCACCGGTTGGACCATCTCCACGTACGAGAACGGCCGTCCGCCCAGTTCGCCCGGGTCGATCTGCGACGGCCCGCGGCGCAGGGCCATCACGTCGAGGGGCTTGCGGACCGGGGCCGTCCGGCGGTGCTCGTGGCAGCCGACGCAGGAGACCCGCTCGCCCGGCTGCACGTACGTCACCGACCGCATCGTCTGGTAGGCAAAACCGTCCGCATCGAGCGCCTGAAAGTGAACGGGCTTTCCCGAGGGGACGAGGAACCGCGCCGAGCCGTCGGGCTCCACGGGCACCGTGCCGAGAATGGCGCGGCCGTTCTCCTCGCGCGCGATGCCGATCGGCGGCTGGTTGGCGACGTTGGTCGTCTTGGGGAAGATCTGCACAACGCGCAACTGCTTGATGCTCCCCGGCGGCACGTCGCCCAGTCCCGCGTAGACGTCGGCCAGGGACATTTCGCCCATGGCCGGGGCCTCCGGCCGCAGCGAGCTGGGCAGCGCGGGCGGATTGGGCCGCGGGACGAGCGGGCACGGGTTGGTGCTCCCGATGTCCGGGTCCCGGTAGATCAACTCCCGGTTGCCCCAGGCGTCGAGCAGGTAGATGCCCAGCGCGTTCGGCTTGTTCGCACCCGGCTCCCAGACGAGCGGCGAGGGACTGTAGCCCACGAGAAAATACTTCTCCGAAAGGGGCCAGGGGGCCGTGTAGTACTCCTGGACGTCCCTGCCCTCGGCCTCGGGGAACGGGATTTCGGGCGTAATCCGCGTGATCGCCTGGTGGCCGTCCTGGCTCACGGTCGGGTCGACGATCGCGATCGACCCGCCGGCAATGGAGTGGTGGGCCGACGCGGCGAACACGATCTTCGGGCTGTTCGGGATCGGTTGAAGCTGGAACGTGCAATGGGGGCTCGCCGTGGCGTTGCCCCAGAGGGCGAACGGGTTGGTGCCGTCGGGGCGAGCGGCCCAGAGGTTCTGGTGGGTGACGGCGTCCCGGTCGATGTAGTCCCACCGGGCGTAGAGGATCAGGCCCGTGTTGGAGACCGTGGGGAACCACTCGTTCGTGTCGTGGGCCGAGATCCTGCGGAGGTTGCCCCCGTCGGCGTCCATCCGGTGCAGCGCGTACACGTGCCAGCGGCGGCTGAACTGCGCCCCGAAGCAGCGGGCGTAGCCGCGGCGACGCGTGGACGAGAAAGCGATCCCGCCGTCGGGGAGATACGTGGGCATGAGATCGTCGTACGGCCCACGCGTGAGCTGCCGCAGGCCCGAGCCGTCGACGTTCATTTCGTAAACGTGGTAGAACCCCTCGTCGACGTCGTTGAGGATCTCCGTCGGCTCGAAGCTCTTCCCTTCGCAATCGACATAGGAGAAGACGATCCGCTTGGCGTCGTAGGACAGCCGGGGCTCCAGCACGCACCCCCCGGCGAGCCGTCCATCGAGGACGTCATGGCAGGCGAGCGAGTAGCCGGGATCCTCCAGCACGAAGATCCCCCCGCCCGGCCGGGCACGCCAGCCGTAGTATTGCATCACCAGGTGGCTGTACGACGTGGGGACCCGCTTCGAGAAGAGCAGCTTGCCGAAGCTCACGAGCGGATTGGACATCGCCACGTGACGCTTGAGCCAGCGCACCTGCCGATAGAGCGATCGGCGGTCCGCCAAGCTCGAGTCCGGCCGTTCGGCCAGCTTGGCGAGGCGCTCCAGTTCAGCGCGCTGGGGCGCCAGGAAATCGGGCCCATGCTCGTCCTGCAAATCCTGAAGGAGCTTGGCCGCCTTCTCCAGATGCCGGGCGGTCGCCTCCGCGTACGACTCGGGCGTTTCGGCGAGCTTGTCCTCCTGGCGCCACTCCGCCTGCATCATCAGCCGAATGTCCAGATCGGGCTTTCGGCCGGGCACGGTGGATGCGCGCTCCAGCGCGTCGGCCACTTGACCTCGGAGTGCCTCCGCGCCGGCGTCGGGCAACTTCGCTTCGAGGAATCGTCCCAGGCGCGTGGCGCCGGCGAGCCATTCTCCCAAATATGCCCCCAGCACGACCCGGGGCAACTCGACCGACTCCCCCGGTTTGAGCGTGAGCGCGGCGGCATCATTCCCCGGCGCCGGCCCGCCCGCCGTGGTCAGCTCGATTCGAAGCTGCTCGTCGCCGTTCAAGGTGGCGCGGAACTGCCAGGGGGCGTCGCCGCGGGTGGCCAGCATGATTCCACTCTGCCCGGCCCCGTCCGACACCAGTAGGATCGGCAAGGCGTCGCGATGGTCGACGGCCGCGGTCTTGCCGACCGGGATGGACGACTCGCGCAGCGCGAAGTCGGGGGCGAAGCTTCGCACGCTTGGCAGCCCCACGTCCGGCTGCCCTTCGGCCTCCATCTCGTAGGACCAGCCGCCCAGTCCCTGCCCGGTCGTGGAGAACGACTCCGAGGCCTGGAAGCGGGGGCCGTCG
>DATKZH010000175.1:0-42117 GCA_035528065.1 Thermoguttaceae bacterium
GCGACGGCGGCCTCCGTCAGTGGGCCGTAACCGGAAAAGGGCAGTTCGACGGCAAGGTCCTCCCCGGCATACCGCAGCCCGACGTCGATAAGGCGAACGTGGGCCCGCAGCCAGTTCTCATAACGGTAACCGGCCTGAGACCGCACCTCCTTGCCATGGTTCAGCTCAGCCCAATCCTGACCGTACCAGGCAAGGTGAAGCAGTCTTACGTCGTGGGCGCGACACCACGCAGCCAGTCGGGCGACGAAGGCGTCGTACTCCTTCTCGAAAACCGTGTTGGGGGAGCCGTCTTCCATAAACGGCATCGGGATCTTTTCTCGTCCGCCGCGTCCGCCCAGGTAGAACCGACATTCCCTGTCAAAGACACCGGCGGGGGTATGCCTTCCCGCCATGAAACGGACCGAGTAAGACACACCGTGATCGCGGGCGATCTTCCAGCCGGCCTCCAAGAGACCGAAGTCCTGATCGATCGCCTTCCATGGAACGCGCAACGAGAAGCCCCGAATGTGCGGGGTCTTTAAGGCCGGCCCGATGGTCTTGGGCAGGAGCCGGTCCAGCTCGGCTTGGTCCGTCACCTGCTGAAGGACCCAGGTGCCGGCGATTGCCTCCGTGCTGGTTGGCTCTGCTGCGTGAAGCTCGCCCGATGATTCGGCGGGGCATCGTCCATGCGCCACCGATGGGACGGCGGCGATACCGGCCGACGCGAACAAAACGAGGAAAGATCTAATCATCGTCGAAGTCTCGCTGAAAACGGGCCGGGAGGTCGTCGAGTGTGCCGTCGATGAGCTAATCAGGAATGAAATACGCGTTGCACGGCAGTTGCACGTTGGGCGGCACGACCGTGCCGATGGTCAACTCGAAGGCTTGCGGCGAGGCAGAAGGCTCCGGCGCGATCCGCCAGGCCTGCCAGGGGGCCGGATAGGTGGCCTTGCCCAACACCGGTTGGAACGGGGCGGCGTCGGCGCCCAGGTTCCCTTCGCCGGAAAAATGGGTTCCCACGTTCCTGAGCCACAACGGTCCCGAACTTCCCTCCATTTTCACCGTGACGACCAAGGTCCCGCCCGTCTTGCTCGGAGGGACTTTGCCCCGGACGACAAGCTGACGCGGTCCATACGTCTTGGGCATCGGCAGTGGCGGCTTCGCTGTCGCGGCCGACAACCGCAGTCGTCCCAGGTTGTGCTCGGCCGGGTGTCCTTGGTCCAGCGTGAACGTAAGCACCGTGCCGCCAGGAAACACGACGGGGACCTCGGTTTCAAACACCGCCGCGTGCGGGCAACCTTCCTGCGGATCCACCGACCACCCGGTCTGGGGATCACGATCGAGGGCTGCGGCAATCGGCCATCCTCCGTAGCTCGTCTGGCAGAAATCGGCGGCCGGATTCTTGAGGCCGACCGCGACGGCCCGGGCCTGGTTGTCCTGCGGCGCCGCCGTGACGCGGAACTCGTTCAAGGCGAAGTTGCCGTTGACGGCACGACCGGGCCCATTCGAGGGCAGACGGCCGTCAGGCAGAACCTCTAGCCGGAACCCGGTGATCCCGGTCAACTCGGTGGTCGCCGTGATCGTGTACGTGTCGGGTGACGCGTTTTCTCCGCCGGCCAGGATCGACCCGTCTTTCTGCCTCGTCAGACTTGCACCGCCGGAGGAAACGAGACTGGCCGGTTCCAACACCGTCCACGTGGAGCTCGCGGTGGGCTCCGGCTCGGGGCGGACTTGCTCGACGGTGACTTCCACCGTGCGGCTCGCCTCGGCAAAACGGGCGAGAATCGGCTTCACTTCGAAGGAGCGTTCCAGCGACGGCGGTTTTCCCGACGGCACCACCTCGAGCAACACGACCTCAAACGGACGCAAAGAGATCGAGACCTCATCGCCGAACGCATCGGCCGCGCCGCGAAGCCGCGCCGGGTCGGGATACCAGCGATAGACATCCCACGTACCGCCGTCGCGAAGCCCCCAAGCCGCGTTCAACTTCAACGGCAACGAGGCATCCTTCCAGGAGCAGTTGTTGATCGCAACAAACGCGCGGCGTCCGTCCGTGCAGCAATATCCGTAGGGCTCGTCCTCCCAGGGGTCCCCGAGAATGAACCTCGGATTGGCGAAACACGCAGGCTGCGCTTTCAACAGGGCGATGAAATCGGCCATCTGTTTCCGTTCCGGGGACGAAAGCCACGGCGTATCGCTCCAGATCTGCGCCAGGAGACTGCCGCGGCAGACGTCCATCACCACGCCCGCCTGCCAACGCTCCTTCCCGATCGAGCTGTTCCACCCCCAGTCCGAGCACCACACCCCGAGCGACTCCTTTCCCAGCGGCGGGACGTCCTCCGCGTGCCACTGGGCCTGGTCGAGCCGCTGGGTGACGCTGTCGCGTGCATACGGAGCGGGGAGAGAGCTCGGGCTGGCGGCTTCGATCCCGACGCCCGAATCGAACAGCGTGTCGGCATGGAGCAGCCACCAGGGCGAACGGTGGCCCCAGTAGAGCATCAGAAAAACGTCGGGACACTCCTCGTCCATCGCGTGAAGGAATTCGATCACGGCGCTCTGGATCGCCTCGGTCGAGTAGATGCCCGGCAGGTGCTCGTGGTTCGGATTGTTGCACTCGGACCGGAGGTTGTCGAATTTCAACAGCCGCACCCCGTTTTCCCGGATGTGGTGGCGGAAGGCCTCCGTGTACATCGACTTGATCGGCTCGGCGGCCCGACACATCACCGGGACTCGCGGCGGGTCCTTGGTTTCGGGATCGTGCGTGAAGGTAGGCCGAACGGCCGGATTGCCACCGATGGACCAGTGGGTCATCGAGCTATCGATCCACAGGCCCGGCGCCGTTCCCAGCTTGTCCAGCTCCTGCCGGATCTTGGCAAGGCCGTTGGGGAACCGCCCCGGATCGAACCGCTTCAGGTCGCCGTGGTAGTCCACCCAGAAATCGACCGAGTAGAAGTCGAAATGGCAGCCCGACTCGCGCTGTCCCCGAGCGACCTTGGCGATGCTGTCGAGCACGAACTCCTCAGTCTCGTCGAAGTTTCCGCCGGGTCGGGCCCCGAACGGCTCGAAGATGGCGTAGGGCTTGTCGTGCTCGCGCACCACGCGGCGCATGCGACTGCACACGTGTCCGAGGAACGTCTTCCTGGCGCCGTCTTCACCGCCCACGCCATAGACGACCTCCATGCACCGGAACTTCTCGCCCGGCGCCAACCGGGTTCCCGGATAGTGCCGCAACTGCACTTTCCCATTCTCCCCGACCGCCCAGCCGGAGGGATGGGCCAGGCTCATGAAGAACTCGCCGTTCAGGTAAACGGGAAACCCCCGCTGCCCGCCCGAAACGTCGGCGTCCGTGGGGTAGTCTCCCAGGCGGACGTTCAGCAGGCGGTTGAGCTCCCGGTCGCCCTCGTTGGTGATCTCCACGGACTTCCGCAGCACGGGCTCTTTCGCGTCCCACTTGTAAGTGAGCACTGCGGAAAGCTTCGGCTCGTTGGCGGTCAATCGGAAGACGGCTTCATTGGCCGTCGGCCGGTTCCCGGGCGGCGTTTGCGTCACCTGCCATTGCGGCGTTCGCTGGGGCCCCTCGCCGATGCCGACGTCCACGTCCAACTCCGCTCCGTCGCCCAGGCAAATCGTTCGGCCCGTCAGGCGGTTCTCCCACGATTGGGCCCGCAGCCCCGCCCCGGTAGCCAGGCGAAACACGAACGCCGGGGAGTGCAATTCGACGGTGTCGCCTTCGACGACCATACGACAGATCGGCTGGTCGGCCCCTGCCGCGATGGCGTGAACGGCCGTGACGAAGGCGAGGATCTGAGCTGCGAGCGGTGTGCGTCGCGCAACCTTCATCGGATACGTCTCCCGTTGTGAATGGGGTGTCGCCCCGTCACCAGATCGTGAACCGGAAGTCCAGGATCCGCAGCAGCGCCGGCTCGCGCGGTCGCCGTGGCAGCCAAGCGCAGCTTAGGATCGCGCAAGAAACAACTGTCGCGATATGGCCGTGGGGCACGTTTCCAACGTGCCTGGCACGATGGAATCGTGCCCCACTTGTTTCTGCGATCCTTAGCCGTTGTGATATTGCGGAATGCGAACCCCACGCGAAGCGGCGACCACTCTTGAAAAGGGCACATTCTACTCTTTTCTGGCAAAGTAGAACGTCCCCGTTTTCAGAGAACGACGGTGTTTCCGGCGCAGCCCAGTGCATCGTGCCGATATTCGTCCGCCATCAACAACACGATATTGGGCCGCTGGCGAGGCTCGGCAGCCATCGCCATGGCGGCGGTCGTCGCCACAAAAACGGCAGCCGCCGTCTGCAGAAACTGCCGTCCTGGAAAGTGCGGGGATTCCATAGTGGCCTCGCTATTGCTTGCGGATCGCGATCAGTTCGAAGCCCGGCGGCGGCAGTGGGTTGCTGATCTCGAAGGTCTCTCCCTCGCCGGAGCCGCGTACCTCGGCCCAGTTCTCGGTCGAAGTCGTGCGGTAACGCGCGACGCGGAACTTGCCGTTGCCCCACGGAAGCTGGCGGACTTTCAAAACGTAACCGCGGTTGTCCTGATAGCGGATATCCTTGCGCCGTGGCAGCCCACCAGCGGCGGCCCGCGCTTGAGGCCGGTTTCGATAGGCCTGGGGAATCTCGTAGTTGCTGATGAGCACTTGCAGACTTGTATTGTCGGCCGATCGTCCGGCCAGCACCGCGAACCCCAGGTTGTCGGCCCCCGTCACCGCGAGGCGTTGGGGCGTGTCGAGCATCGCGCCGAGCGCCTTGAAGGCGTAGGCCGTCTTTCGGTAGCTGCCGTCCCGTTCAAACAGCCCCGCCTTCCCGGCATCGCCGCGATACACCAGGGCACGGTCGACCGGCGAATCCTGCATGTAGCTCAGGGCGGCCGCTAGGAATGCCGCGTTTTCGGCCGACGCCCGCTCCGCGAAGGCCTTGCTCATGCTCACCGTGCTCAGGTTCCACTCGTCGACAATGTTCTCGGCGCTGCGAAAGCCGCCGGCGTCCAGCAGGCCGCGGACCTCTTGGCCGATCCGTGCGAAATCATAGGGATCGTAAGTCGCCGTCGTGTAGCGGTGCCAACTGAAGAAGTCCAGCGGCACCTTGCGCGCCGCACAATACGCGATCAGGCCTTCGCGATAGGGGCCTTTGAAGCCTCCCGCCGCCTGGGCCGGCGCGCCGACCTTCAGCGCCGGGTCGTACGCCTTCAGGGTCCGTGCCACCTTCTCGTACAAGCGGTAGAACTGCTCGGGCGTGCCCGACCAAAAGGCTCGCACGTTGGGGCCCCAGGCCTGTTTCACGTCCGGCTCGTTCCAGAACTCCCAGTAACGGATCTTGTAGCGGAAGCCGTGGGACCAGCCGTCGTTGTAGTGCATGGCCACGTGCTTGACGACGTCGGCATACTTGTCGAAGTCGGCAGGCGGGCCGGGCTCGGCGCTCCAACTGCGTCCGATGCGATAGTAGACCTCGGCGCCGCAGCCCACAATCGCCCCAAGCACGCGGTCGGTGGGGCCCCAGTTGTAGCCGGACTCCTGCTGCGGGTCCGCTTCCCAGCGCGGAAAGATCGATTTCGATCCGTCCGCCCGAACCGCTTTGGCAATCGGGTCGGGGTTCGGCCACCGGGCGTCGATGTCCGCGGGGCCGAAAAAGTCATGCGTCCGCACCAGATCGATGCGCAGGTCCCGATACTGTTTGCTGACATCGGGTGCCGCGGGCACGATGCCGAGCGGCCCGCCATTCACGCCTTGCAGCGAGCGGATGGTGCCGATGACCTGTCCGGCATCCACTTCCACCGTGCGCATTTGCCCGCTGTCCCCGGCGGCGAACAGCCCGCAAAGCAGTCCGATCAAGATCATGATGTGCTGCGCCTGGTTTTCATCGAGAGTCACCCCGCTCCCTTCATTGTTCCCCCGTAGCGTTCTGACGTCAAGATTACGCACGTAACCGGGTCTGCCAGGATTCCATGGCGGGCTCAATTCGTTGGGGGGTCGTGGGTTAGCCGGTAGGTTTCCCACAAGCGGGAGTTCTCCAGGCAGGCCAGGGCCATCACGGCTTCGGCGTTGGGGGCGTCCCATCGCCTATCGGAGCTTTTGACCCGCATGGTGGTGGTCTTGCACGAAGCTTCGATCGGCCCGGAACCGATCTGCCAGCCCCGGGCCGGGAACTCCGGGTAGCGGATCATCTCGCGGCGTTCGGACATGCAGCCCAAGAGTCGATCCATCTCGGCGCGGCCGGAGGGGGTTGCCTTCGACCGGCAGTCAACGGCCATCTCCCACGCCGACGAGTAGCCTTCGTGTTTGACGCGGTGCAACAAATCCGTGGCCCACGCCGAGCCCTCGGCGTCGTCTTAGCTCGTTCCCACGCAAAGCGCGGGAACGAGCGGTGTATGGTGTGCTCCTGCGCAAAGCATGGGAACGAGGCGCAATCAGCGGTATGAGCAAAGCCGCGCTGCCTCATCGTGCCCGTGCGGGGCGATTCACGACTTCTTCCGGCGCGGCTTGGCCGGCTTCCTCTGCGGCTGCCCTTTGCGCGGGCCCTCTTCGACGTTCACCCGGGGGAGCCACTCGGCCAGCTCCCTCTTCACCTTGGCGAGCTGCGGATCGCCCGCCAGGTTGGTCCATTCCATGGGGTCCTTTTCGTGGTCGTAGAGCTCTTCGGTGCCGTCGGCGTAGCGGATGTAGCGGTATCGCTCGGAGCGGACGGCGTGGTTGTTGCGGCCGTGGGTGGTGACCACGGGCCGGTTCCACTCGGCGGTGGGGTCTTCGAGGAGCGGCTTGAGGCTTTTGCCCTCCAGGTGGTCGCCGACGGGCAGGCCGCAGACGTCGGCCAGCGTGGGGTAGACGTCCAACAGGCTCACCGTCCGGTCGCAGCGGGTGCCCGGCGTGGTCAGCCCGGGGACGACGAAGACCATCGGCACGCGTCCGGCCTCCTCCCAGAGGGTGAACTTGCGCCAGTGGAGCTTTTCGCCCAGGTGCCAGCCGTGGTCGGTCCAGAGGACGATCGCGGTGTTCTCCGCGTCGGGGCGCTTGTCCAGCGCGTCCAGGAGGCGTCCCACCTGGCCGTCTACGTAGGTGATGCTGGCCAGGTAGCCTTGCACCGCTTTCTCCCAGTTGTTCGTGGCCAGCACCTTGGCGTGATCGCCCTCGGGCCGGGCCATGCGCCGGCCGAGCTCGGGCACGTCGTCCAGGTCGTCCTCTTTGACCTTCGGGAGCACGACGCCGGCGAGCGGGTACCCGTCGAAGTACTTCCGGGGCACGTACCAGGGCAGATGCGGCCGGAACATGCCGGCGGCGAGGAAGAAAGGCCGGTCGTGCTCCCGGGCGAGGAACTCGACGGCCCAATCGGCCACCTGCGAATCCCCCATCGCCTCGTCGCCCACCTGGACCGGGCCCCAGTCGAAGTGGGCCGTGTTGGGGATGCCGTTCGCCGGGCGGACCTCGGGCATCGGATCGGCGGGCCGGTCGAAATAGACCTCCCACGACTGCGGGTCCTTGAACGCCCCGTGAAAGACCTTGCCCCCGCCCCAAACCTTGTAGCCGCCGGCCATGAAGTGCTGCGGGAGGGTCACCGCGTCGGGCATCTGCACGCGCCACGGGTTCGGGTTGTGATACACGCCCGAGGTCGACGGACGCACGCCGCACAACAGGCTCGCGCGCGAAGGGTTGCACGCCGGCGCCGAGCAGTACGCCCGGGCGAAGAACACGCCCCGCCTGGCCAGCCGCTCGAGGTTCGGCGTGTTGACGTTCGGGTATCCGCCGAGGAAGGACGTCCAATCGTTCAGGTCGTCGACGGCGATGAACAGGACGTTCATCTTGCCCGGCCCGTCGGCCCCGCGTTTTTCGGCCGCGGCCGCGTGCGGACAAACCAGCGCGGACACGGCGGCAGCGAAGACGACGCTTACCGCAAGGCTCTTCATCGACACTCGACGACCGCCCCGGTCCCGACTCGCCTCAGATCGAACACGACGGGAAGCACCCATGGCCCTGCCTTTTTCAGAAGACCGCGGATCTGACACCACCAACGCCCCGGAGGGGGCCCGGACCGGTTCATGGTACGCGTGACGAACGGTGGACGCAACCAAGGTGGGAACACAGTCCGTCCGAGCGTGGGCTCGCCCCAACGCACCGGAGGGACGTTTCACGCCCGTTGTCCGCGGAGCGGTCTTAGGCCCGTGCTTGAGCACGGGTTGGCGGCTCACCCGACGTAAACGTCCGGCCTAACACCGCCTGCGGCGGAAAAGGGCCACGAGTGGCCCTGACAAGCAGCCGAAACTACATCACGGCCAGGGAAGTTGGATCTCAGCCAACGGCCCTACTTGCCTACGCAGTACAGGAACCGATCCGACCGCAACAGCAGGCGCCCGCCGTCGAGGGGGACCGGGGTGGCGTTGAAGACGCTGTCGTCGCCGAGGTCGTTTCGGGCGATCTCGTGGAACTCGGGGCCCACGGCCAGGACGATCGTGCCGTCGGCCCGGGTGACGTAGAAGAGCTTGCCGTCGACCAGCACGGGCGAGGCGTAGACCTTGTCGCCCTTGCCGCTGATGTCCATTCGCTCTTTGTAGACGACTTCGCCCGTCTTGGCATCGACGCACGTCGCCAGGCCTCGCTGGTCCAGCCAGTAGAGGTGCCCGTCGTGGTAGAGCGGCGTAGCGACCTTGGGTGTTTCTCGCAGCTCCCACAGGACGTGCGTGCCGGTCACGTCGCCGCGCCCGCCGGCACGGACCGCGAACGTGAAGGGCTTGCGCCCGCCGGTCACGTAGACGATGCCCTCGTGGGCGGTAACCCCCGAGCAGACGTAGTCGGGCACGCCCGCACACTCCCACAGCTCCTTGCCGGTCGCCGGATCGATCCCGCGGATCTTGCTGTGCGAGCTGACGACCAGCTCGTGCGTGCCGTCGGGCAGATCGACCACGATCGGCGTGCTCCACGATCGCTCGATCCCCGGCACACGCCAGACCTCTTCGCCCGACTTCTTGTCGAGCGCGACCACCGACTCGCTCTCCACGCTGGCGTTGACGATCAGGAGGTTCTCAAAGAGGATCGGCGAGGTGGCGGAGCCCCAGTTGTGCGAGCCGTCACCGACTTCCTTGTGCCAAAGCGGCTCGCCGTCCAGGCGGTAGGCCAGCACGCCCGACCGGCCAAAGAAGGCGTAGATGGCCTGGCCGTCGGTCGTCAGGGTGCTCGAGGCGTAGCCGTGCAGTGCGACGAACCCGCCATACTTCGTGTCAGGCAGGCGGGCCTTGGTCCCCTTGGCCCAGACGATCTTTCCATCGCCCTGGCTCACGCACAGAACGAGGTGCTGGAGGTCCTCCTGCTCGCCCGGCTCGTCCCCGTCCAGGCCGTAGCCGCTGTAGCAGGTGAGAAAGACCTGGTCGCCATAGGTGATCGGGCTGGAGGCTCCGAACCCGGGAAGCGGCGTCTTCCAGATAACGTTCTCCTCGGCGGTCCACGTGGCCGGCACGCCGGTCGCGTCGCCGATTCCTCGGGCGTCCGGGCCGCGGAACCGCGTCCAGTCGGCCGCCACCGACAGCAGGGCAGCCGCCGCGATCGACAAGGAGACTCGTTGCAGGGTGCTTCTTCTCACAGGCTCGGCCTTTCTCGCTAGGGGATCGTAGAGGCGGCAGGGCCAAATTTCGGGCAGGCGGGACGGCCCGGTTGGCCCCTCGACAGACGGCCGCCGGCAAATCGCGTCCGTGAAATCATACCCGACCAGGATCGCCCGTCCAGATGCCGGGCCCATGCCCGTGCCGGGGATATCCGCTCGACCCGGCCGGGTACGACGGAGTCTGCACTCGCGATCGTCGCCGGGAGACAAGAATATTGAGCGGAAGGTGGCTGCATTACCCACCATGAAGGGGATAGCCAATACCTGTTTAGGGTCGTTCGGCGAGCGAGCCGCCGATTGATCTTGTCCGTCGCGGGCGACCCTGCTAAGGGTGTACGGCGACAAAATCGCCGGCCACGGCTGACCGTTTGCCCATGATCCACGCGACCCGGCCCAATTCGATGGAGCATCGTCACGGAGAACTGTCCTGGCAGGCCCTCCCCGACTGGGAGCCGGTACTGTTTGGCCCCAAAGGACTGCTTCTCGACGACTGGGAGTCCGA
Source organism: Thermoguttaceae bacterium (assembly GCA_035528065.1). Taxonomy (GTDB): domain Bacteria; phylum Planctomycetota; class Planctomycetia; order Pirellulales; family Thermoguttaceae; genus DATKZH01. Next base: position 10,071 of record DATKZH010000175.1, read on the forward strand.
GGGACGCCTCCGCGTGGTGAAGCACGGCTCGCATCGCACGGTCTATCAGGTGGAGCTGCCCGAGCGGCGGTTCTACGTGAAGCAGTACCGGCGCGACCGTTTCCTGGACGCCGTGGGACACTTGGTCCGCCCCAGCGCCGCCCGACGCGAATGTCACAAGGCCGCCGAGGTCGCCCGACGCGGCATTCCGACCGTCAAGCCCATCGCTTGGATGGAGCGGACGCGGGGGCAGCTCGTCCGCGACAACTACCTCGTGACCGAGGCGATCGAGCCGGCCTGCTCCTTGGAGCGATACGTGGCCGAGGAGCTGCCCCGGCTGGCCCCGGACGGACAAGCGAGGATGCGGCGGAGGCTCATCGAAGGGGTGGCCCGGTTCGTCGCCGCGATCCACGAGGCGGGGATCGTGCACGACGACTTCCACGTGGGCAACGTCCTGGTGCGGCTGGACACTCCTCCGCCCGGCCATTCCCCCGACGGCGAGTTGCCCGAGCTGTACCTGATCGACGTGCCGGGCGTGCGGTTTTCCGGTCCGCTGAAGTGGCGGGCGAGCCGGGCCAGCCTGATCATGTTCGGCTCCGGCTGGTGGGAGCGGACGTCGCAAAGCGAGCGCCTGCGGTTCTGGCGGACGTACCTGGCCGAGCGTCCGAGCTTGAAGGTGTCCGACCACCGCACGGCTATCAAACAGCTTGCCCGCGGCAGTCGGGCGTACTGCCGGCACGTGGCACGGCGTCGCGACAAGCGGGCGCTTCGCACCAACCGCGACTACGTGGCCTTGCACGCACCACACGGCGTGGCCCACGGCGTGCCCGATTTCGACCGAGCGGAGCTGGGGCGTCTGCTGGAAGCTCCCGAGCGCCTGCTGGACCGGAACCTGGATCGCCCGGTGAAGCTCGGCCACAGCAAGCTGATCGTCCAAGCCGAGCTGCCGCTTGCCGGCGGGCCGGTGCACGTGGCCTACGCCCGGTACCGGTATCGCAACTGGTGGAAGGCGCTGTTGGGTCGGTTTCGTCGCGGCCGGGCTTTGCGAGGTTGGATGATGGGGCACGCCCTCCGCGCCCGCGGGATCGCAACGCCCCGTCCGATCGCCGTGTGCCGAGTGCGTCGTCCGGGCTGCGCCGCGGAGAGCTACCTGGCGACCGAATGGGTCGAGGGGGCGGAAAATCTACACCTCTATGGATGGCGTCTGGCCGACCTGAGCCCGGCCGAACGGCTCCGCCGCGCCGCCCGCTGTGCTGAGAGCCTGGGCAAGCTGATCGGGCGGATGCACGCCTGGCAGATCTCCCACGGCGACCTCAAGGCGGGCAACGTCCTGGTGGTGGATGACGACGTGCAGCCTGATCGTCCGTCCAGCTCGAATTTACGGGTGCCACGGTTGGCTCGTCCAACCGTGCTTCCGGCACTGCCGGGCAAGCCGGCAGTGGCACCCAACACGCGAAGTCGAGATGGAGAGACCACTAGGACCTACCTGATCGACGCCGAGGACGTGCACATCGCCCGACGTCTCACGTGCCGAGCGCGCCAGCGCGACCTGGCCCGACTGGCCACGAGCCTCTACGCCCACCCCTGGGTGACGCGGACGGTCTTCTGCCTCTTCCTTCGGGCGTATGTACGCCAGTTCCCGCCGGGCACGATCGCCTGGAAACCCCTATGGCGCGAAGTGGCCCGGTGCAGCCGCCGCGCGGTCCGACGCAAACAACACCGCGGCCGGCAGGTGCTGTGACGACGCGCCGGACGTGGCGCCGGAGAAACAGGACTTGGCGATCACGGCTCCATCGCCGCCAGGAGGCTGGAGACGTACTCGCCGATCTCCGTCAGCACCTGCTCGCGGGGCTTCGTGCCGGCCTCGGCCACACGGCGGACGATGGCCGAGCCGACGATCAGGCCGTCGGCCACCGGGGCGAGCAGGCGGACGTGTTCTGGCCGGCTGATGCCGAAGCCGATGCAGATGGGAAGCGCCGTCTCGCGCCGCAGTTGGGCGACGTTGGCGACCAGCTCCCGGGGGAGCTCCGTGCGCTCGCCCGTGATGCCCGTGACGGAGACGTAGTAGATGAAACCCGTGGTCCGCTCGGCGATGCGCAGCGCCCGGTCGTGCGGGGTGGTCGGCGTGATGAGCTGGATCAGGCTGAGGTCTTCGCGGCGGCAGGCTTCGGCGAGCGGTGCGGCCTCTTCGACGGGCAGGTCGGGCACGATCAGCCCGGCGAGGCCGGCGGCCTTGGCCTCGCGGACGTACGCCTCCGGTCCGCGACGGTAGACGATGGCGTAGCTGAGCATCGTGACCACGGGCGCCGAGAGCTCGGGCGTCACGCCGCGGAGCATCCGGAGGATCTCGGCCAGCTTGATCTCCCGGTCCAACGCCCGGCTGTAGGAGGCCTGGATCACCGGGCCGTCGGCGATCGGGTCGCTATAGGGGATGCCCACTTCGCACATGCTGCTCCCCCGCTCGACCAACCGCCGGATCAGGTCGGCCGTGAACCGGAGGTCCGGGTCACCCGCGGTGACAAACGGCATGAACGCCTTGCGGCCGGTCTTGCGGAGGTCGGCAAAGAGATCGTCGATCGCGGACATGGGAAACAGGGGCCAGGGTTCACTGCATCGGTACTAGCACCAAACGGGTCTCAGCGTCGGCCCAAAAAACAACTTCCCGACTTCAGTAGCAGGCACACGCCGTGTGCCGTCCGCTGGTTACGGCACACGGCGTGTGCCTACTACTCCGCAAATGCGGACGTTATTCTTCGGCCGATCCTTAGCGCGAGCTACGTTAGCTTTGCGATTTACCACTTGTTGTTCCCACGCTTCCGCGGGAACGCCATTGCCGCGGCGCTTTGCGTCGCAGATCAGGACGCGAAGCGTCCCCCAAGTCCGTTCCGACGCAAAGCGTCGGAACGATGAGCACTCGCCACTCACCACTCACCACTCGCCACTCGCCACTCGCCACTCGCCACTCGCCACTCGCCACTAAATCTCTTCGCCGCGCAGCCGGGCCACTTCGGCCGCGTCCTTGTCGCCGCGGCCGGAAAGGCAGATCACGATCGCCTCGTCCGGCTTCCGCTCGGCGGCCAGCTCGACGGCCTTGGCCACGGCATGGGCGCTTTCCAGCGCGGGGAGGATGCCTTCGGAGCGGGCGAGCGTGTCGAAGGCGCTGAGGGCCTCGGCGTCGGACGCGTGGGTGTATTGCACCCGGCCGGTCTGCTTCCAGTAGCTGTGCTCGGGTCCCGTGCCCGGGTAGTCGAGCCCCGCGGAGACGGAATGCACCGGGCAGGTCTGGCCGTCGTCGTCCTGCATCACGAAGCTGTAGGAGCCGTGGAGCACGCCGGGCCGGCCGAACGAGAGCGTCGACGCATGGTCGCCCACCCGATCGGACCGCCCGCCCGCCTCGACGCCGACCAGCGCGACCCCGTCGTCCTCGACGAACGGATAGAACATCCCCGCGGCGTTGCTCCCGCCGCCGACGCAGGCGACGACAAGATCGGGCAAACGCCCTAATTGCTCCCGGCACTGGCTCCGCGTTTCCCGGCCGATCACCGACTGGAAATCGCGCACCAGCCGGGGGAAGGGGTGGGGACCGACGACCGAGCCGAGGCAGTAGTGGGTCGTCTGGACCGAATTCATCCAGTCGCGGAAGGCCTCGTTGATCGCGTCGCGAAGCGTGCGCGACCCGCTCGTGACGGGCCGCACCTCCGCCCCCAGAAGCCGCATGCTGAACACGTTGGGCCTCTGCCGGCGGATGTCCTCCTCGCCCATGTAGACGACGCAATCGAGTCCGAACCGGGCGCAGGCCGTGGCCGTGGCCACTCCGTGCTGACCGGCGCCCGTCTCGGCGATCACGCGGCGTTTGCCCATCCGCAGGGTCAGGAGGGCCTGGCCGAGCGTGTTGTTGATTTTGTGGGCCCCGGTGTGGTTGAGGTCCTCCCGCTTCAGGTAGATTTGTGCCCCCCCGAATTGCTGGCTCAGCCGCTCCGCGTGGTAGAGCGGGGATGGTCGGCCCACGTAGTGCCGGTACAACCGTTCGAGCTCGGCCTGGAACTGCGGGTCGGCGACGGCCTTGTCGTACTCGGCTTGCAGCTCGTCCAGGGCATGGGTGAGGGTTTCGGGGACGTATCGGCCCCCAAAATCGCCGAAGCGTCCGGCGGCGTCGGGGACTTGGCTGGTGGCGGACATCGCGTGGCTCGGAGTTGGCTCACCCATCGATGAGGGGGGGATGGAAGTAGTGACTAACCCTTTGGGAGGGGTTATGCAATCCCAAAACGGACTCTGCATTGTGGGTGACACCCCACGGCCCGTCAAGGTGATCGGAGAGACCCCGCAGCCTGGAGAAAAAGGGGACGGGGCTCTTTTTTCCGCCGGAGACTGGCCGCGACCGCCTTGCGGGGATCCATGAAGAGGTGCCGGAACCGCCGGCGGGGCTACTGTTTGGCGCGTGGGCCGTGGCGGGCCGGCTGTGCTATATCCATATGTGGCGGGCGTGGGCGCCGGCCGTGGGGAATCGCGTCCGGGCACGCGTCCCATTTCGATGCACCTTCCGACTGTGACCTGGCCACCAATGTTCGGCACCAGCGATATCGACGCCAACTTCTACCGGCTGATCCACCAGATGGTCGGCCCGCTACTGAAGGACGAGCCGGCCGAGCGTCGCGACGGCGCGCGACGTCCTTTCTCGGCCGTTCAGCGGATCGCCCCGCGCCGCGGCGCCAACTTCCCGGGGGATGACGAGTTCGTCCAAGTCCGCTGCTACGACCTGACTCGGGCCGGATTCTCGTTCTTCCTGCCCATCCGCCCGGATTTCAACGAGTTGGTCGCCGCCTTCGGTACCCCGCCGCAGTCGATCTATGTGGCGGCCGAGGTATCCCGTTGCGACAGCGTGCTGGTCTACCCTTCCGGCGAGGTGGAATACCTCCACGATCAGGCGGACGCCGCCGCCGGACGCGACCCTCATCGCGACACGGCCCGGCCGATGATCCTGGTCGTCTGCCGGTTCATCGAGCGGCTGGTGAAGCCGCCCGAACGCTCCTCCTGATCCCCGTCGATCGGGGCTGATCGCGCGGAGACTCCGATCGGTACGAACGACCCGCGGAGTTCTGACCGAGCCGCTACCACCCTTTCAGCAGCAGCGAGGGCGAGAGCCGGTTTCCTTGGGCGTCCTCGATGTGCGTGCGGAACGGGCCGTTTTCCGGGCGGAATTGCAGAACGAACATTTGGAGGGTGCCCCGCGGCTGGAGTTGCACGGGCTGTTTGGCCGCCTGGCCGTTCCCCGGCTGGATCACCCAGGCGTACGGCGACGGGCCGGGACTGCCCCCGATGAATTGGTAGTCGACGCTGAAGCCCATGGCGGTCCCCGTGGGGAGCGACTGCGGCACGGCGACTCCGGCAGAGAGCTTGATCGACGGAAGCTGGGAGGGTCCGGGCCGGGAGGGCGTGGACGGAGCCGGCCTTGGCTTGGGCGCCGCCGGCTCGCGCCGCGTCTGCCCGACCGGGGCCGCCTGCGACGGCGCCACGTAAGGCGCGCTGGCCTGCTCGCCGCCGGGTCCTTCCGCCGGACCGAACTCCGCCGTCTCGCCACTCGGGCCGCTCCCCGGCGGGGAATCGGCTTCATCGGGCGAGGAGGGGGGCGAGTCGGGCGTGGCCTGCTCGGCCGACGAATCGGCAGCGCCGCCGTAGTCCGAGGCGATCTCGTAGTCGGAACAGCCAAGGAGGAACAGGGCCGCCGAGAGCAGCGGCGCGACGCGCGTGAAGCGTATCATGGTCATCACCGTGAGCTTGGACGTACAAGGGCCCGGGCGACGCCGCATCTCCGGCGGCAGTCGCAGTCTCGTTCAACCGCAGGCCGGAGGCGTGCGCGCGGTCGCCCACCTGCCTTCGCTGCTCGCGCACGCCTCCGGCTTGCGGTTAAACGATGGGGGACGCGCAAGGGCCTCATAGTAGTCTAGGGCAATGCGGCTGGCGGAGTCAATCGGCGTGCCGGGGCGGCAGGCCGCCGAGGGCGCTCAGGTCTGCCTGGCCAGGCGTGAGCGGACCTCGGCCGCCTGATCGAAGATCTGTTGCCGGGGGACGCCCGCCTCGTGGTACATGGCGAAGATGTTGTCCACGGGCGTTTCCGGCGGGATCGTGTGCGAGGCGGCGAGGATATAGCCGCCCCCGTCGGCGGTCATGCCGTCGATCAGTCGGCGCGTGGCTCGGCGCACGTCGTCGACCGTCCCGTTCGGCAAGACGCCCTGCGTGTCGACCCCGCCCATGAAGGCCAGCACCCCGCCGAACTCCCGTTTCAATTCCAGCGGGTCCATGCCGGGGCAGTTGCACTGGACGGGATTGAGCACGTCGAGCCCCATTTCTACAAGATCGGGAATGATCGGCCGCAGCGCCCCGCAGCAGTGGTGGGCGACCCAAAGGCCGTGGGCCTTGCCCACGTCGAACACCCGCTGCTGATGCGGCTTGATCATCGCCCGCCATGCGGCCGGGCTCATCATCATCGACAACTGGCTGGCCACGTCGTCGCCCGACCAGAGCCAGTCCAGCGGAAAACGCCGGCAGGCCTCTTCCGACAGCTCCACGGCGAAATCGGCCGAGCGGGCGAACATCTCCTCGGTCAGCCCCGGCTCGGCGGCCATCTCCAGCAGCGTGCGATCCAGCCCGCGGAGCCGCCAGTACATCTCGAACACGCAGGGCGACACGTCGCAGCCGATGAAGTGCTCCTCGGCGTTCGCCACCACCGGGTCCATCCGCGAGAGGAGGGACTCCTTGTGCTCGATCGGGAACCGATAGCGGCGAAGGTCGTCCGGCGAGGCGTCCAAGAGCGGGAATCGCGTCACCTGGTTGTACGGGCCCTGCTTGGTCCACTCGATGCCCCAGAAGTCGACGTGGCTCTCGCCGTCGTGCTCGTGCACGATCCCTTCCATGGCGTAGTTGTTGTTGACCCACGTCATGTGGACGTCGCTGCCCATCACGTCGTCCACGTAGGCCGGCGGGATCTCCAGGAGATCGGCCAGCAGGGCCCGGGTTCCCGGGTGGAACCACATAAAGATGGGTACCCGGTCGACCGGCTCGCGCCGCAGCGCCGCATGCACGCGTTGTTTCGGGGTCATGGCTTTTTTGCTTCGACATACGGTCACACGTCCGGCAGTCCAAGAGCCCCTATCAAAACCGGTTTCTCGCTTCCAGATTTCCGCGCGCCGCGGACAATCGGATGAGTTGTGTTAGGGCGTCTGAGGATTTCTTGTCTCAATTCGATTACCGTGATCGGACCGTCCTGCCAGTCGTTAGTCTATGTCGCAACGGCCTGGAAGGAAGCGTGCGATATCCCTACGATGCATCGGGCGATGACCGGTCGGACCAATACTCGGGCCTGCGTTTGGCATGGGCAACGGCGACGACGATCAGTTGATCCTCACGCTCACGGAATATCACCTGATAGGGATAGCGGCGCAAGAGGTAGAAGCGGTGGACGTGGTCGCAACGCGGGAATCGCTCCGGATCGGAAGCGATTTGCGCCAAGGCCCGCTGAAACTCGGCATCAAAACCCTCCGCGGCGCGTTGGCTGCGCTCGGCGTACCAGCAGAGGGCTTCGGTGAAGTCACGTTCGGCGGCCGACGTAACAAGTACGCTAGCCATCGAGTCCGGCCTTCCTGCGCGCCCGCTGGCGGACTTCAGGCCAGGGCGACGCCGACATGCTGCGCGCGTCGTACTCCGCTGACCGACGTTGCGCTTCAGCTATCCACTCAGCGCTGGGGGCCGGCCACTCCTCTGGCTCCATGCTTTCCCAGAGTGCGTCAATCAGTCGGACCCGGTCCGGGGCGGGCAGGTCCTGCGCGGCATCGAGAACGTCATCGAACGTAGCCATTGCGGATCACGATCTCCTTCGGCTTCGCATCCCGCCAACGACCAGCATCACCGGGCGGGCGGTAACGAGTCTCCACTTGAAACCGGCCCAGCCGCCGGCTCCGGTGCATGCGATTGTTATGCGGCGTTTTCGCCATTCGCGTTCGGCGGACCGAAGAACCCCGTCCTGCCGTTAACTTCTCGAAGCTCAGGTGTGTCGTCGAAACCGTAGAAACATGGGATCACATTAGATTGCGGCAATTGTGTTGCATTAACGGAGAAGAAAGCAGCAGACCCCAAACAATCACAGACGCCCACCATTATTGCAGCAACGTGATTGTCGTCTGGAGCGTTGCTTGGATCACCCAATGCACTCAACCTCTGGATCTGATCAGCGGTCCAATCCGCGTCAAGTTCGAGCAGTTGTCTTCGATATGTTTGGTATTTGTCAGTTTGGCGAACCGCGTGAGGATCCTCGAAATGCGCATACATATTTCGGATTCGGCGACATAGTGTAAGGGCGTCGTACATTTTCTTGGTTGTGAAACCAATGCAGTATGCCATGTCTATCTTGGCGGCGAATGTCGCCAGCGGACGATAAGTGTCGAACAGGAGTTCTTGGGCGTTTCCTTGCTTGCAGAGACCATTCGACAGAAGCGTCCGAAGTTCTTGATCCATCCGAGACGTCAATGCCAACGCCGAGAATTCCTCGCGCAAGCTCAAGGCGATCGTCGCTGGTCGGCATACATCGAGCGCGTGTTGCTCAAGCTCTTCGTTTCCGCGCGCATAGTGGTTGATCGAATCGCCGAAAAGCTGGCGCGCCAAGTTGTCGAGTGGAGATTCGTTTTCCATTTGTTGCCTCCGCGATTCGCCGAACAACTCAACGCTTAGCCGCGTTCCTATCTGTGCCAGTATACGCGCACCCGACACGTAGTTCAAGCGTAAGCCAACCCGACGGTTAGGCCAGATGGCCCCAGGCGCGCGGCTGCGCAACGCCTTGCCTCTACAGCACTTGTGGCCATCCTTCGCATTTTCAGCCTCGTTCCCAGGCTCCGCCTACATCTCGCTCCCGCTCCCACCCTCCGGCTCGCAGCGACCGGAGCGCACGCAAGTGCCGCTCCACGGCGCGCGACCACCCGCCGCGGACCTCGGGGCCTTTGCGCCACAGGCCCAGGGCGTGCAACTGCCGGTGGAATCTCGCCAGGTGCGCCCGGAACGAGGCCTTTACCTGGCGACGCGGGCGCCGGTACGTCGTGCGCCATCGCCTGAAGTCCTGCCACCGAGCCAATGCTTGCCGCACCTGCTCCACGCCCTCACCCATTCGCCCCAGGTAAACCGAGCACTGCCGGCCCGCCTCGCGATACGCTAAGCGCCAGTACGGCCCCAGCCTCCGGCCCTTGTACCACCGCCAGGTGGCCACCACGGCCCCCTGTCGGACGAACAGCTCCGGCCGCGACGCGATCAGGGCCAGCGCCCGCTCCGCTTTTTTGTCAACAACTTCGCGATTTTCCACGGTCCCCCCTCCCCTCGGCGCCCTTTCTGCGGAAACTGGCCGGTTCTCCAAAACGCGCCTCTCCATCAAACTCGCTCCTTTGCCACATCTGACTTTCTCCCACGACGCGTCCCGGTTCGGCAGCGCGCGCACGACTCCCCGGGAGATTGTCCACCATCCCACACTGCCCGCATGATGCGCCGCGAGGCCACGAGAAGTCAAAGGCAAGAATTGGCCACCCTCTCGCTCCCAGGCGGAGCCTGGGAGCGAGGACATAGTCGTTGTTCGCTCCGCGAACAAACGTCTTTTCGCGGGTGAACAAGCGTCTTTTCGCTCCAGCGAAAAGCGACTATCGCGACAACCATCCATGCGTCGCCCCTTCGCAGGCTCTGCCTGCCTTCTCGGTGCGGGCGAGGCGGAGGCTCGCGTTAGGGCGTTCCCAGGCAAAGCCTGGGAACGAGGGAAGAAAGGCTGCGCAGGCGGCTCGGCGGACGCGTGCAAGATTCGCGGGTCGTTGCCGTCGTGATGGGGCCGAGCTACAATGCGTCCTTCCAGCCAGTTTGCCGGGAACGAAGAGGAGCAGCCACGCGGATGACGAACCGACTTGCCATTCAAATCAACGCGAGCGACAACGTGGTCACGCTGGTCGACGAGGCCCAAGCCGGCGACCATGTCCGCTTCATCACCTCCGACGGCCCGCAGGAGCTGCCAGTCCTCGACGACGTCCCGTTCGGCCACAAGGTCGCCGTCCGAGAGATCGCGGCGGGGGAGCGGATCGTCAAGTACCACGAAGCGATCGGCCGGGCGTCGCGGGCGATTCGCCCCGGCGAGCACGTCCACGTGCACAACGTCGAAAGCGCGGTCCAGGGAGGCGCGAAATGAAAGTCAACGCTTACCTGAGGCCGGACGGCCGAATCGGGGTACGCAACCACGTGGTCGTGCTTCCCGCCGTGCTCTGCGCCAACGAGATCGCCCGACGGATCGCCGACGCCGTCGAGGGCGCCGTGGCCCTGCCGCACGCCGGCGGATGCACCTGCGGAGAGGACGTGGCCCGGACGGAGCGGGTGATGGCGGGGCTCGGCTCGCATCCGAACGTCGCCGGGGCGCTGGTCTTGGGGCTGGGGTGTGAAAACTGTGACTCCGAGAAGGTCGCCCGGGAGATCGCCGAACGGTGTCCGTCGAAACCGCTGGAGCGGCTGGTGATTCAGGAGGTGGGCGTTTCGCGGGCCATCCGCGAGGGGACGGCGATCCTGGAGAAGATGGTCCGGAAGGCTTCCGGCGAAAAGCGGGCCGAAGTCGACCTGGCCGGGCTCACGCTGGCGCTGGAGTGCGGCGGGTCGGACGCCACCAGCGGGCTGGCCGCCAACCCGGCGCTGGGCGTCGCCGTCGACCGGCTCATCGCCGAAGGCGGCTCCGCGATGTTCTCGGAAACCACCGAGGCCATCGGCACGGCGCACCTTCTTGCCCGGCGGGCGGCCAGCGGGCAGGTGGCCGAGCGGATCGTCCAAACGATCGACCGGGCCGAAGGGCGGATGGTGCCGCTGCTTGCCCCCGGCGAGCACTTTCTCACCTCGGGCAACGTCGCGGGAGGGCTCACCACGCTGGAGGAGAAGAGCCTGGGCTGCATCTGCAAAACGGGGTCGGCGCCGATCACCGAGGTCGTCGAGTACGGGGTGCGGCCTCGGGCCAAGGGGCTCGTGCTCGTCGACGGGACCGGGTTCGACGTCCCCTCGATGACCGGGATGGTGGCCGCCGGGGCGCAGGTGGTGGCCTTCACCACCGGCAAGGGCAGCCCGGTCGGCTATCCGATCGCGCCGGTGGTGAAGATCACGGGGAATCCGGGCACGTACGAGCGGCTGGAAGAGATCATCGACGTCAATGCGGCGACGATCACCCGGGGTGAGAAGGACGTCCGCGAAGTCGGCGAGGAGATCTTCCGGGAGGTGGTCGCCGTCTGCGGCGGCAAGCCGACCAGGTCGGAGACCTTCGGCTTCCACGATTTCTCGATCGCCACGCTGGCCGGGGCGTACGCCGGGGTCTGACCGCCCGCGTGGGCCGTAGCGCAGGCATTCCGCGTCCTCGTCGCCCCTCGGTGCGTCCTCGTTCCCAGGCTCCGCCTGGGAACGCACGGGTCTGGCAGGCTCTGCCTGCCGCCTCAATGCTGCAGGAGGGCTTGCCCTTCACGGCCTCCTTGGGGCGAGGCGGAGCCTCGCGGTAGTGCGTTCCCAGGCGGAGCCTGGGAACGAGGGGAATTGGGGAGCCTGGGAACGCGAGGTTGCACCGGCGCGGCTTGCCTCTTCCTGCTCGTGTGCCGGCCCGGTCCCCGCACGGTCTGCTTTGACGTATCTCCAAAGCCTGCTATCATTTGGTGTCATGCGGGGATGTTTGTTACAGCGATTCCTTTCCGGGGATCATCGATCCAGGAGAGACGGATGACAACGCGTCGAGAGTACTCGGCCGGTCGCTCTGCCGGGGGTGCGGCGCGGCCGCTGGTTGTCGGGTTGAGCGGATGCCTGCTGGGGGTCGTGGCGCTGGTGTTTGGTTGTCGTCGAGCGCCAGCGCCGCCGGAGCCTGCACCGAAGGTCGAGGCCCCCAAGGAAGCGGCGCGCGTGGTGACCGCCACCGTGGCCCGGACGCTGGCCGAGTTCAACCAGGGGGCGGCCCTGCTGGAGAAGCGGCAGTACAAGGACGCGGCCGAGGCGTTTGCGGAGGTCTTGGAGTTCGCCCCGGACTGGAACGCCGCCCGCTTCAACCTCGGCCTTGCCCACTTCAATCTCGAAAAGGGCGAACACCTCACGATCGCGCGCGACGCGTTCGAGCACGTGCTCGAGTCGGACCCGGGCCATTTGCACGCACGATTCGCCCTGGGGCTCTACTTCCAGCACCTCGGGGAGAACGACGAGGCGCTGAAGTGCTTCGAGGCCGTGCACCGGAGCGACCCCGGAGACCCCCACGCCGGCTACAAGTACGCCGAGACGCTCTTGGCGCTCGGTCGCGGCGACGAGGCGACCAAGGTCCTCGAAGAGATCGTCCAAAACGATCCGGGGTTCAATTCGGCCGTGTATCGTCTGGCTTCCCAGTACATGCGCAGCAAGCAGCGGGAAAAGGCCATGCCGCTGTTCGAGCGGTTCAAGAAGCTCAACGCGGCCGAGCTGGCCGAGGGCGCGTTTACGATCCGCGAGGCGTACGGTTACGCGGGCAAGTACTATCTGGCCCTGGGCGCCGACAGCCTCCCTCTCCCGCCGCCGGAAGCGACGCCCGCTGCGCGAATCGTCTTCTCGCCCGAGACCAGGCCCCTCGACGCGACCGCGTCGGCCTGGAAATGGGAGGGCGGATCGGTCGGGCTGCCCGGGATCGCCGCGGGCGACGTGGACGGCGACGGGGATCTGGACCTCTGCCTGGCCGGGCTGGACGACCGGGGGAGCACGTCGCTGTGGCTGAACGACGGCTCGGGCACCTTCTCGCCCGGCCCCACGCTCGCCGAGAAGGGCGTTTCGCCCTGTTTCGGCGACGTGGATAACGACGGCGACCTCGACCTGTGGCTCGGTCGCGCCGGGGAAGATCTCTATCTGGAGAACGACGGGAAGGGCCAGTTCGCCCCGGGTGCGTCCCCGGCGCCGGAGGACGCCCGCGCGCTGACCGCCTGTGCCCGGCTCTTCGACGCCGACAGCGACGGGGACCTCGATTTCGCGGCATTTCGGGTGGCCAAGGGGTCGCTCCCGGCCGGCGGCGATTCGATCGCCGCGCCCGCCGGCATCTACTCGAACCACCGCGACGGGTCGTTCGAGGACGTGGCCCCCCGGCTCGGCCTTGCCCTGGAAGAGTCGCCGATCGCGACCGTCGTCTGCGACGATTTCGACAACGACCGGGACATCGACCTGGTGGTCTTCCCGGCGGGCGACGCGGAGCCGATCGGCTGGGTCAACTATCGCGAGTGGGAGTACGCAAAGCGGGACGCGGCGACCATGGGGCTCGACGCGCGGGGAGTCGTCGGGGCGACGTCCGGCGATCCGGACAAGGACGGCGACCGCGATCTCGTCGTGTTCACCGCCGACGGGGTCCGGCTTTACCTCAACCAGGGCCGGTTTCAGTTCCAACTGGATCAGGGTTTTTCGGACCAGTGCGGCCGGCTCGGCGGGACCGGCGGGCAGTTCGCCGACGTGGACAACGACGGCGACCTCGACCTGGTGATCGCCGATGCCCATCGCCCCGACGGCACCCGGGGACCCGCCCTGCTGGTGAACGATTGGCCCCGGGATCGGTTCTTGCGTGCCGCGGAGCTCGACCCGGCGGGCCTTTTTGCGGCCATCGAGACCGGGGGCGACGCCAGCCTGGTGGTGGCGGATTTCACCGGCGACGGGCGGTGCGACGTGCTTCTGGCGGCTGCCGGCCGGCAGCCGGTGCTCCTCGAGAACGCCACGCAGGGCGGCCACTGGATCGCGATCGATCTGGTGGGCAAGCGGGAGCAGGACCGGATGGCCCGATCGAACAACTCGGCCATCGGGGCACGCGTGGAGGTAAAGACGGGGCGAGTGGTCCAGCAGTTCGTCGTGGGCGTGCCTTCCGGGCCGGTGGCCATGCCGCCGCTTCGCGTCCACGCGGGATTGGGCGACAACCCGAACGTGGAATGGCTCCGGGTGATCTGGCCCGACGGCGTGCTCCAGGGCGAGGTGGAAGTGGCCGGCGACCGGGTGATGACCCTCGCCGAGGTGCAGCGGAAGACGACGTCCTGCCCCCACCTGTTCGCCTGGAACGGCACCCGGTTCGAGCTCGTGTCGGACTTTGGCGGCGTGGGAGGGCTCGGGTACTTCGTGGCCCCGGGCACGTACGCCACGCCCGACCCGACGGAATACCTGCCCATCCCGCGCCTGGAGCCGCTCGGCGGCGAGTACGTCCTCCAGGTGACCGAGCCGCTGGAGGAAATCGTCTACTTCGACGAGGCCAAGCTGATCGCCGTCGACCACCCGGTGGGGACCGAGGTCTATCCGCACGAAATGATGGCCGTGGGCGTCGCGCCGCCTCCGTTCGAGGTGTTCTGCTTCAGGGAAGCGATCGATCCGGTTCGGGCGGTGGACCATCGGGGCGTCGACGTGACCGATGAAGTGCTTCGGATCGACCGGCGCTGCGCCGGGGCGACCGAGCCGGATGAGCGTTTCGCCGGGTTCGCCGTGGAGCACTTCGTGGAGCTCGACTTCGGCGACCGGCTCCGCCAAGTCCCCGCCGACGCCCGGCTCGTCCTCTTCCTGCACGGGTGGGTCAGGTACGGCTACTCGTCGGCCAACTACGCCGCGGGGCAGGCGGGCTTGCGACTGGAAGCGCCCAGCGTCGACGTGCTCCGCGACGGCGAGTGGGTGGAGCTCATGCGCGAGGCGGGCTATCCGGCGGGCCTCAACCACATGATGACGCTCGACGTGACCGGCAAGATCCTCACCGGCGATCGGAAGATCCGGCTATCGAGCAACATGGATCTCTACTGGGATCGGATTTTCCTGGCCATGCACGCGGACGACGCGCCGCTCGCGCTCCAAGAGATCCCGGCCCGAACCGCCGACCTGCACTTCTTCGGCTACCCGCACGAGTACTCGCCCGACGGGCGCGGGCCCAACCTGTACGACTACGGCAACGTGGACCCGTGGTCGAGCTGGAAGCTGATGCCGGGCGACTACACGCGCTACGGCGACGTGGGCGAGCTGCTCCTGGAGGCGGACGACTGCTACGCGATCATGGGGCACGGCGAGGAAGTCACGCTTCGCTTCCCGGTCGAGGCGTTCGGGCCGGTGCCCGCGGGCTGCCGCCGCTCGTTTATCCTCAAGACCGACAGCTTCTGCAAGGACATGGACCTCTACACGGCCACTTCGGACGCAGTGGAGCCGCTCCCCTTCCACGCGATGAGCGGCTACCCGTACGGGCCCGACGAGCAGTATCCGGACGACGCGAAGACGCGGGAGTATCGCGACAGGTACAATACTCGCCGGGTGCGGGCGCGGTAGGAGCCGGGAGGGCGAGGCGGAGCCTCGCGTTAGTGCGTTCCCAGGCGGAGCCTGGGAACGAGCGGGCCGCGATCTTGAACAGGAATCACACGCCCATCTCGGATCGTGCCGAGCGAGACGGCCCGGGTGTTGCTGCCCTGCGGGTCCCACGCGACGGTCCCGGCGACGCCTGAGTAGGGGGAGAGATCCCTGAGCGCGTCGCGAATGCGGGCCCGGTTGAGGCCGGCAGTGCGGATGGCGGCGACCAATAGGCGGAACGCGTCGTACGTGTGGGCCGCGGCGTAGTCGGGCGCGTGGCCGTAGCGTTTCTCGAACGCGTCGAAGAACTCCTTCGGCGGCTCCTCCGCGGGCGCGGTCGGCGTACGGTAGAGCAGCGGGAAGAGCACGCCCTCGGCCGCCTCGCCCGCTTCCTCGTGGAACCGGCGTCGCCCCATCGCCGCACTGCCGAAGACGAGGCCCGCGAAACCTCGCCGGCGGAGACCGACGACCAACCTCGCGCTTTGGTGCGCCCCGGCGACGAGCACCACCGCGTCGGGCTTCGACTCCACGATTCGATCGACGAGCCGGGGCTCGTCCTCCCGCGCCCCGTTGTGCTCGAAGTGGTATCGCGGCAGCAAGCGCCGGGAGGTCAGACACTTGCGCAGCTCCGTCGTGAACAAGCGCGAGTCGTGATCCACGGCCGAGATGAGCACGAAGGCGCGCGAGCCGACGCGGTCGGAGACGGCCGCGGCCAGCACGGGCGCCTGGAGGTGATCGCCAGGCAGGAGTGAAAACATCCATGGCACGTTGGCCAGGTTGACCGTTTTGTCGCTGCTTGCGGGGCTCACCAGCGGGAGCCTCGCCTTGGCGACGACCTGTTCGGCCAGGTGGGTGGAAGGCCCGTCGATCCCCCCGACGATCGCCCAGACGTTTTCGTCGTAGACCATCCGGGCGACCTCCGCGACGCCGGTGCCCCACGGGTTTTCCGACCAGCGGGCGACGATCCGGAAGGGCTTCCCCTGGCAGCCGCCCCGGCGGTTCGCCTCGTCGACGGCCATTTGGGCGGCGAGCCACAGGTCGCCGCCGTCGGGATGGGCGGGGTCGCCGGGGCCGAAGTAGCCGAGGAGGACTTCGTCGACGTCCTGAGGCGGCGGCTCGTCGCGCCCGGGACCGGCGTACTCCGCCTGGTGCTCCCGAAGCCGGTAGAAAGGCGGTTGCGGCGGCGGTTGCCGACCCTCGTCCGCAGCGCCGGCCGGGACGCAGCCACAGGCAATGGCGAGGCACGTGCCGAGGAACCGGCTTGTCATGACTGACGATCTTGCGTATCGGGCGGAAGACCGGCCGGCAAAGCCGGCGCTACGTTGTTTACCCCGAGCCGGCGGCTTCGGGCGATTGGCCGGTTCGGTCGCGAGCCGGGGTTTCGACCCGGGGCAGGTCGAGGTCCTTTCGGGAGTAGTATTTCCAGGTGCTTCCCTCTCGTTTGGCGAGGAACACGTCGCCGAGGTCGTCCAGGGCCGCGCTGAAGACGACGTCGCCGGTCGCGCCGGGCCAGGGCTGCGTGCGGTAGGCCAAGACGTCGCGGATCTTCGCCCGGTTGAGCCCCGCCACCTGCACCGCCCAGATCAACAGCGACATCCCGTCGTAGCCGTGGGCCGCGTAGGTCTCGGGCGGCTCGCCGAAGCGCTTCTGGAACCGCTGGCAGAAGGCCAGATACTTCGGGTCGTTGCGGGTGGGGTCCCAGGGCGAGCCGCAGACGACGCCCTCGGCGTTCTTGCCGGCGATCTCGACGAACTCGTCGGCCAGGCAGCGGTCGCAGGCGAAGAGGGGTTGCTCCATGCCCCGGGCCCGCATCTGGTTGAGGATTTTCGCGCCTTCGACGGCGTCGCCCCAGTGGACGACGGCCTCGACGTCGGCTTGCTCGAGGCGCTCCAGGTGGAGGGAGAAGTCGTCGAGTCCCAGCTCGTAGGCCATTTCCAGGGCAACGGGGTGCCCCAGGCGCCGGCTGCCGTCGCGGATTTCGCGGACCCCGAAGCGTCCGTAGCGGTTGCTGGAACGGATGATACCCAAGCGTTGGAGGCCCAGCTTGCGATAGATGTAGTCGACCAGGAAATACCCTTGCTGGCGGTCGTCGCCGATGCAGCGGAACACCCAGGGGATGTTGGTCTCGATGAACGTGGGGTCGGTATCGCCGGAGTTCATCATCACGATCTCGGCCTTGAGGGCGACGCGGATGGCGATGTGGCTGTTTGCGCCGTCGATGGTGCCGAGGATCGCCCAGACGTGGTCCTTGTAGGCCATCTTGACGATCTCGTTTCCGGAGGCTCCCCAGAGGCCGTTGTCGTTGGAGACGGCGATCTCGAACGGGATGCCCCGTTTCACGTATCCGCCGTTGGCGTTCGCCTCTTCGATGGCCAGTCGTGCTCCCTGGAGCATCTTGATGCCCATCGGCTCCTCGTGGCTCTTTCCGCCGGTGGCGACGGAGACGGTGGACATGATCGGCCCGATGAAGCCGAGCTTGACCGAGTCGACGTGCTCCGGCTCGGGTATCGCCCGGCCCGGGCCGGTGTACTCCATTTGCAGGAGGAAGTGCTGCTTGAAGGGCTCGACGTGTCGGAAGGGCGTCACCTCTTGCGAGGTGTGGGCGTAGCTCTTGTCTTCCTTCAGGCCCAGGTCGGGGACTTCGTAGGCGCTGGCGGCGTTGATCTTATCGAGCACCTCCTGCGTGCCCGGGTCGATCTCGACGGGCGGCCGGGCGTCTTGCGGCGGCTTGTCCTTCGATTCGGCGAAGGCCGGTGCGGCGAGGAGAAGGACCGCGAGCAGTGGAATGAATCGGTCTTTCATGGGTCGTCTCGCTTCTGAAGAACGGGGGTGTCTTCGCGCGTCCGGGCCTCAGCGACCTCGACTGGGGTCTTGAGCCCCGGATAGTACCCGTCGCCCACGGCCCGGGCCAGACCTTTCGAGGTGCCTACCCAGGCGTCGTTCCCGTCGAATTCGGCCCAGAGGACGTAGTTGTGGGGGATGCTCCGCGGCATTTCGACGGTCTTGAGGACCTCCGTGCCGCGGCGGATCACGGCCTTGCCCTGGCGGGTTTTCGGTTCCATGGTGTAGGTGACCCAGGTATCGGAGGGGAAGTCGGCCACGACGCCGAGGCCCTTGTCGGTGGAGAACCAGGCCTCGTTCGCGCCACGGCCCTTGACGGCGTTGCCGAAGTCGCTGGGGAGCCCGGTCTCGTGGGCGTAGTAGCCGCGCCAGTGGCGCCCGTCGTAGCGGCACATGCCGAAGTAGGAGGATACCCAGAGGACGCGGTCGACGTAGCTGACGCCGGTGGTGATCACGTGGACGATGCCGTCGTCGCGGTAGAGGTCGATCTCCATCTCGCCGTCGGGGTCGAGGTAGTCCTTCCACCGCTCGGTGGCGACGTCGAACTCCAACACGCCGCTTCCCCAAACGCCGAGGTAGACCTTGCCGTCGGCGGCGGAGACGCCGTAGTTCCAGATCTCCTCCATAGGGGCGTTCTTTTCCGTGTAGATTGTCCACTCGCCGGAGACCGTGTTGTAGCGGCTGGCCCCCGCGGTGGTGGCCGCCCAGACGTGGTCGTGCTCCACGGCCACGCCGTAGACGACGTCGTTCACGAGGCCGCTGTTGAGCTGGTGCCAGTGGTCGAACCGGCCGCCGCTGAGCCGGGCGAGCCCGCCGCCGAAGAGGCCGAGCCAGAGGTCGCCGGTCTTCGGGTCGACGTCCAGGGCGGAGACGACCTTCCAGGGCAGTCCGTCCTCCTCCTTCCAGCTTCGGATCTTGCCGGTCCGCTTGTCGTAGCAGGCCAGGCCGTCTTCCGTCGCGACCCACACCTTGGGCCCGGCGGCCTTGACGGCGAAGACGTGGTCGTTGGGCAGTCCGTCGTCGGTGGTGAAGTGCTTCCACTGGGTGTAGACGTAGGGGAGGCCGTGGCTCGCCGAGGGATCGGGCGTCGCCTTCGCGTCGGCCGCTGCGGCCGGCAACGCCAGGGCGACGACCGCCAGCAGGACGCCCGGAATGAGAGTCTTCCGTGCAGCACTCGGAAGTTTCATGGTCATTTCTCGATCCACAATACACGGTAGCCGACATACACCGCAACTGCAAACGGTTACCTCGTTCCACGACATGGCGTAGGGTGGGTCGAGGCACGAGACCCACGCACAGATGCCTTGCTCCTAATTGAGACGCGTGGGTCTCGTGCCTCGACCCACCCTACAGAATGCGACGGATCGTACAGCCTTGTCTAGAGCGTCTTGATGTACTCGATCAGGTCGTTGAGCTGGTCCTTGGTCATGTCGTTGGTGACGCCGTGCTGGTCGGCGGGGTTGTATCGGGTCCAGATCTCTTCCAGGGTATCCGCGATCCCGTTGTGGAGATAGGGCGCCGAGTCGTAGATGTTGTTCAGGTGCGGGACGTCGAATTCGGACTCCCGGTCCAGCGGCATCCTGGCTCCCACGTTGCGGCGGGATCGGTCGGTGAACAGCGGCGGAAAGTGGCAGGTGATGCAACGGTTCTCCTTGGGGATCACGCGGCCGTCGTTGGTGCGGGTCCTCTCGAACACGGCCTTGCCGCGGCGTTGGGCGTCGGTCAGCTCGGCGCCGAGCGGGCGGTACCGGTTCGGCGGCCGGGGAATCGTGCAGATGTAGCGGTCCAGCGCGTAAAGCTCTTCCGGCGTGAACGGCTGGATTCGCGTGAAGAAGACGGCCAGGCGCGGGCCGCATTGGCGGGAGAGACTCGGGTTGGTGCCTTCCCATTTGAAGGGGGCCGTGTCGAGGATCCCCCGCAGGGTGCGGTTGTCGACCGGGTTGGAGCCGATCCCGTCCGGCTCGATGTCGTAGGTGAGCCCGTTGACGTGCCCGTCCGGGTGACACGAATGGCAGGAGAACTGGCGGCGGAAGGTACCGTCGGCGCTGTGGAAGAGGCGCTCGCCGTAGCGGACGGTGGTGATCTCCTTCGCGCCTCCCAGGTCGATCCGCCCCACCGCTTCCAGCTTGGCCACGTCGATCACGGTGAGCGAGTCGTCCAGGGCGTTGGCCACGAAGGCCGTGCCGCCGTCGGGCGTGATCAGGATGCCGCGGGGGCTGTTCTCCGTCCGGATGTGCTTGACGATGAACTCGGTCGATTTGCCCAGGTGGTAGGGGAACACGTGCTTCCGCTCGTACTCGGTGGCCGACCGGAGCATGGAGATCAACCGGGCCAGGTCGACGACCGCCACCCGGTCGGAGCCGGAACTGGTGACCAGGGCAAGCTTGCCGTCGGGGGTGATCGCCACGTCGGCCGGGTCGGGGAAGCAGCGGTGCGGCTCGTCCAGAAGCACCTGGTCGACCCGCCCGTCGCTCCAAATGATCCCTAAACCGTTGTTGATCGTCCACCCCTGCGACAGCCGGGTCATGGGGACGAGCGTCTTGTTGTGCATCAGCGTGACCAGGGCAAACTCGCCGCCCGGGTCCCAATCGACCCCTTGAAGCATGTTCGCATCAGGCACCACGGCCCGATCCTCGACCACGCCCCGCTCCACGTCGACCAGCGTGACCTCGGACATGGGCGAGCTGCGGAGCTCCTCGATGAACGAGGCCTGCGAAGTCGGCGAGCTGCGTGGGGGGCGGAAACGGGGAAGCGTGTTGGTGATCGCCAGTCGCGATCCGTCCGGCGACCGGGAGAGCGACCAGGGACTGCGGCTTGCCGCCAGTCGCCTCGTCTCCTCCAGCGACTCGGTGTCGATCACGGAGATGCTGTCGGACGACGTGTTGAGCACGTAGAGGTGCCTGCCCGAGGCGTCGGTGAGCACGCCGTGCGGCTCGTCGCCCACGGGGATCGTCTCGATCACTTTTCGGGCGGCCACGTTGATCACGGAGACCGAGTCGTCGAGCCGGTTGGTGACGTAGGCCCGGGTGCCGTCGGGGCTGAAGGCCACGTCGGTGGGATGGCCGCCTGCGGGGATCTCGGCGACCTTGCATCGGGCGATCGCGTCGACCACGACGACCGTGTGGGAGGCCTCGCAGGCGACGTAAAGCTCCTTGCCGTCGGGGCGGAGGGCCATGTTGAGCGGCGTCTTGTAGCGGGCGTCATCCACCACCTTGGGCGGTTCGGTGGGATGGGCGATCTCGGCGAGGGCCTTCTCGTGGTCGAAGGGCTTGCCGTGAGCGTTTTCGTGGCACGCCAGGCACGTCTCGCGGGTCACCTCCCGGAGCCCGGCGAGCCTGGCCGCGCGCTCGTCGCGCATCACGGCCTCGTGGGAGTATTGGCTCCCCGGCCCGTGGCACGCTTCGCAGCCGACGCCTTCCGAGAGCGCGAATCCCTCCAGGAATCCGCCCGCCGGGTCGTGATGGGCCGTCGTGTGGCACTCCAGACACTTCGGGTTTTCCCACGGGTTCCCCCGCACGCCCATCTCCTTGGCGATTTCGAGGGCCTTCGGCGTCGCCAGCGCGGCGTACGCCCTGGCGTGCCCGCTCATCCGCCACTTGCTGAACTGATAGCCCAACATCGGGGCCTTGTGGCAGGCGGCGCAGGCCATCACGCCGGTGTGCTTCAGGCCGGACGCGTCTTTCGGCTTTGGCAGCAGGGGCGGCTCGCCGGTCATCCAGGGTTTGGGGGTGGGATGGGCGATCGTGTCCCATGCCTTTTCCATGTCCATTTTGGGCAGCTTGTGCACCGCCACGTGAGAGCCCTTCACCTCGTGGCAGCCCAGGCAATCGCGGATCGTGGGCATGGCCGGCTTCGTCCGCTCGGCGGCCTCCCGGTTGCCCGTGGTCCAGGCGTGCACGTGCTCGCTTCCCGGGCCGTGGCACTTTTCGCACTGCACGCCGTCCTCGACGTGAAACGTGGGGTCCTTTACCCACTCCTCGACGTGCGCGCCGGTGGCGTGGCATCCCAGACACATCGGCGACTCCTGGGGCTCCTGGGGGATGCCGCTGAGCCGGGCGATTTCCTTGGCTTCGGGCTTCGACAGGACCGCGTACGCCCGGGCGTGCTTCGACAGCAGCCACAAGCTGTGCTGGTGGCCCATCGTCTTGCCCCGGTGGCACGACGCGCACACTTCCGCGCCGACGTAGATCGGTTGAACCTCCTCCTCGGCCGATTGCACCAGCGTGGGCAGCACCGCCGCGGCCCCCAGCGCGAGGCCGGCCACGAGCACCAGCGCGGGCCACGTCCGCCGGATCGTCAAAGCGGTCCTCGATCGCATCGTGTCTACTCAGCGTTGGCGTCTTCTTGAACCACCCGGAGAATTTGCCCTGCGGGGACATCTTTGAGCTGCGTCACGCGTCCGTCGGGCCAGCGAACCTCGACGAGGTCCGCGCTCTTCGCCCGGCCCAGCCCGAAGTGGGGCCTCGGGTCGGACTGGGAGAGATAGCCGGTCACCGGGATCAGGTCGTGGATTTGGGCCAGGGAGCCGGTCTTCACGGTGATCCGGGCGCCCAGGGCGTCGACGGCTCCGCCGGGCAGCTTCGCCTCGATCTTGAGCCAGTTGTTCTTGTTGCCGCCGTCGTTGCGGAGCAGCTTGGGCGAGTCGTTGAGGTTGACGACCACCAGATCCAGGTCGCCGTCGTTGTCGTAGTCGCCGTAGGCGGCACCGCGACCGACGTGCTTCTGGCGGAAGTAAGGGCCGGACCGGTCGGCCACGTCGTCGAAGCCGCCGTTTCGGTTGTTGTGCATGAGCACGTCTTCTTCGGTGTACTCATGGTGGGCGTTGCCATTGGCCACGAAGACGTCGAGATACCCGTCGTTGTCGTAATCGAAAAGCACGCCGCCCCAGCCCGTGTATTGGCCGCAGACCACGGCGAGAGTCGTCTCGGCGGTGAGGTCCTCGAAGTAGTCGCCGCGGTTGACCAACAGGCAGCCGTAGGCCATGTCGGGGATGTAGACGTCGAGCCGGCCGTTTCGGTCGACGTCGCCGACGGCCGGCCCCATCGACGACACGCCCTGGCCCCCTTCCCCGAACTGGAGCCCGAGGATGAGCCCGTTCTCCTCGAAAGCGCCCCGGGCGGTCTTCTCGTAGTAGTAGTTGCCCATGGCGTCGTTGGTCACGTAGAGATCGAGCCGGCCGTCGTTGTTCAGATCGGCGACGGTGGCGCTCATGGCGCGGCCTTCGGGATTGTAGAGCCCGACCTCGCGGGCGACGTCGGTGAATGTGCCGTCGCCGTTGTTGCGGTAGAGGGCATCGGGCTGGCCGCTGTAGGCGAGCGGGCCGGGGTAGTTCTCCGCCGCGTAGACCGACCGGAACACGCCGCGGTCGTACTCCAGGTAGTTGGCCACGTAGACGTCCAGATCGCCGTCGCCGTCGTAGTCGAACCACGGGGCGGAGAGGCTCCAGCGGGGATCGGCCAGGCCGGACTCTCGGGAGATATCCGTGAACGTGCCGTCCCCGTTGTTCCGGTAGAAGACGTTCGGCCCGTAGTTGAGCACGTAGAGATCGAGGTCGCCGTCGGCGTCGAAATCAGCGGCCGAGCCGCCGAATCCGAACCCCTTGTCGCCCACGCCGGCCGCTTGCGTCACGTCGGAGAAGGTGCCGTCGCCGTTGTTTCGGTAAAGGCTATTGGCCAGCTTCCCTCGGAGTTGGCGGCCGCGGTTGTCGCTCACGTCTCGGAGCCAGCAGCCGTTGAGGAAGTAGACGTCCAGCCAGCCGTCGCCGTCGTAGTCGAAGAAGACGGCCCCGGCGCCGGTCCCTTCCACGATGTTGCTCAGGTCGAAGTCGCCGAAACTGTGTTTCGCCCGGATCCCGGCCTGCTCAGTGACGTCGGTGAAGATCGGCAGCTCCGGCCCCGCCGCCCAGGCCGCGGAGACTTGAACCACGATCGCAAGTGACAGAATCGACGCGGACTTCACTTGTTTTCTCCCGCGGTGTTGCTTGGCTTGGCGGCGAGGCGGTCCGGCCCGGGGACTCCGTCCCACGGTGCTCCCACGTCGACCCACTCCACGATCGTTCGCTTCTCATCCTCGGTGAGCGGCTCCGCTTCCGGAGGCGGCATCCGCTTGACCGGGCCCCGTGCGGCGACGGCATCCCACGGGCGGGACGTGTCGCGCCCGAACAGGCGCCCCACGAGCGGGCTGGTCCGCGCCTGAAGAGGATGGACATACTCTCCCCAAGGCTGTTTCTCATCCCCTACGCGGCTGGGTGCCAGGAGGTTTTCATAGTCCCGGCTGAAGTGCGGGGTTCCGTCCGGTCCCGGCGTCGGCGCAAGACGGCCGTCCAGGAGAAGCGGCGTCTTGCCCCTCCGGTGGTGGCACGGGGCACACTTGGCGACGAGGATCGGTGCTATGTCACGGCGGAAGTCGACCGTCCGCCTGAGCTCGGGGGGGAGGGTCAGCGGGATCGACGAGCGTGAGAGCGCGTCGACGAACAGGTTCTCGGGCACGAGCTCCCCGTCCTCGTGGCACCCGATGCACCCTCGCGGCTCGCGGTTCTTCGCCCAGATCCACCCGCAGCTTCTTAGCGCGATCCCGTCGGCGTCGAGGATTTGCAGCTCGATCGGCGTGTTGGCCGGGACCTCGATGTTGAACGAGCCGTCGGCTTCCACCGGGATCTCACCCAGGATCCGCCTCTCGACCACCGGCGGGATTCCCTTGACGGTGGAGCCTGGATAGCGGGCAAACGTTGCCGCGGCCGCGGCGTCTCGGCCCGTCTTCGCTGCGGGGAGGGGGAGGTAGGCGTCCACCTCGCCGGTCTTCAGGGGCACTCCTTCGAGCACCCGGAGCCTCTTGACCGAGCCGGGCGGCATCCAGGAGGGGTCTTCGAGGTCCGAGACGTAGAGGTTCAGGCAATAGAGCCTTCCGTGAGGGTCCTTTTCGGTGACCACGCTGGAGCGGCCGTCCGGCTCGTCGCGCTTGAGGATCCGCTTGGCCTGGATCTCGTGGTATCGCGGATCGTCGAAGACCAGCTCGGCCTCGCCGGTCGAGGGATCGAGGCGCCAGACGGCGTGCGTGCCCGATCCGTCACGTGGGCGTCTCGACACGAGCACCCGCCCGTCCGGAAGCGGCGACGGCGAGTGGAACAGGCCGTCGGCCTCCTGGGTGATCGCCCGATAGGAGTGGAGCGGGCGGCGGATGCGGACCGAAGCGAGGCAGCCCGCCCCGTCCCACGGGAGGCGGTCGGCCTCGACGAACACCACCAGGCCGCTCTCCGTGGCGCAGGGCATCTGCTTGATGCGCCGGCCTTCGTGCCCGGCGTACAGGGCGAAGTCGGCGCCGTCGAGGTTGACCCCAAAAATCCCCACCCGGCCCAGAAGCCCGTGATCCAGCCTCGCCCGCTGCCAACCGGCAAACAGGAGCCGGCCGTCGTCCATCAGGAAGGGGTCGGTGTCGCCGGAGAGGTTGAAGGTCAGGCGGCGGACCGCCGAGCCGTCGAGCTTGCACGAGTAGAGATGGGTGGCTTCGGCGTCGCCATACTCGTTCATCGTGCCGGCGCCGGCCACAAACGTGATTTGGTATTCCGGCTGGGAAGGGACGCCTACCGGCTTGAGCGTGTAGAGCGACGACTGATAGCCCGGGCTGCGGCAGTCGGCCAGGTCCTTGGTGATCTGCCGGGCGCCGGAGCCGTCGACGGCCATCTCGTAGATGTTCCAGGGGTCGGAGGCGGAGCGCTTTGCGGCGAAGAGGATGCGGGCCGCGTCGAAGGAGACGTCCGGATCGCAGGCGCTGTGGAAGCCCCGCGATAGGACCCGGGCGGAGCCGTCCGCCGAGACCAGCAGCAGGCGTGCGCCCAGCCCGTACGCTCCCCGCAGCATCCCGCCGGCCACCGGCGGCTGCTTCTCCAGGTCCGATCCGGCGGGCAGTTGGGCAACCACGAAGGGCCCATCGAGCCGCGTTTGCGAGCGAATCGGCAGATCCTCTGCCGCGCTTGCGTCGCCCGCCCCCAGCGCGATCAACGCCACACCGGAGAACCAGGCCAAGTGCCCCGTGGAGAGCCGACGGCCCTGCCCAGGGTCTGTCAAGCCAGGGTCAGTCACTCGCCCCCAGAATCCTCGGAACACGGGCAATAGCAATGGAATAAGGCAAATGAGAAAAGAAGGCACCCCAACACGAATCCCCGCCATAGAGGGGTACAAAAGCCGGGCACCCCCCAGGGGACAATCGCACATGATCGCCCCCTAACCCTTTCGATTATCAGCCGGCAAAAGGCTGCGGTCAAGGATTCTGAGTGGGGCACGAAGCGGGGCCCGATAGCCATTCAGGGGCGGAACATATACACCGTCCGATGGGCATTCGGGGCCAGGTGCAGGACGGCTGGTGAACCTATGCGCTCTTTTTGCCCCTTCGCTCCCTTATTGCACGCGGGCAGTATTCTGCTGTCTGGTAGATATCAATCAAACGCATCCTGCAGTTTCGACGCGACTAATCGCTATCAACCGTTCACTCCCCCTGCCTGCCCCCCAAATATACGAGAGCACGTGTACCCGTTTCTCCGTAGCATCTGCCGCGCACGTGATCCGGGGGAATGCGTTGGCGTATCAACGCCATCCGTGCTATACCATTAGGGGAGGGTTGCCGGTGGCCAGGGATGTCGATCCCGGACTCGGCCGGCTTTCGCGGAGACGCGCGATCATGATGCAGAGTGCCAGCAACGTCGACGCCGGGTTCTACCAACTCGTCTATCAATTCACCGGCTCACCGAGAGAAGACGATCAACGGCGACTGAGGCGTCAACCATTCCCCGTCAAGCAGTGGATCGCACCGAAGTCGGGACCGGGCTTTCCGCAGGACTCCGAGTTCGTCGAGGTGCTCTGTCACGACTTGACGAGCGACGGGTTCTCTTTCTTCCTCGATGATCCCCCAGATTTCGAGTCCCTCGTCGCAGCCCTCGGCATCCCGCCGAAGCTGGTCTACCTGACGGCGAAAGTGGTCCACGCCGACGACGTGCTCGTCTATTCGTCGGGCATGGTCGAGCCGATGCGGGGCCGGGCGAAACACGTCAGCTACCAAGCTCCCGACGGGGCGATCGGGACCCCCATGGTTCTGGTCGGTTGCCACTTGATCGAGAAGATTGATCGAAACGGGGCGAGAGAGCCCTAGCGAGGCAGGGCCTCAGACCGAGGCGAGAGTCCAGTGGTCCGGGTTCAGGATTCACGTGTATAGGTGGAACTCCAAGTCCTGAACCCTGAACCCTGAACCCCCCAACTTGACTCATTTGCAGCAAAGGTCCGAAGCCAAGTGCCCTAGGGGGCGTCGCCGACCGCCGGGCCGTGCGACGTCGGTCCTTCGCTCCCGGCGGTAGGGACCGGCGGGGACGGGCCCGCCGGATCGCGGCTTCGCTTCCAAACGACCGGCGATGGAGAGACCGCACCGCGGGGAATGCCCGGCTTCGCGAATCACACCTCGTCCGGCACGACGTACGGCGCCCGGTAGGGAGGCTTGACCAGGCGGTTGGCCTGCTCATCGTCGACGAACCGTTCTTTCTCGGGGTCGAACCGCAGCCCCCGGCCGAGCGTGGCGGCGGCGTTCGCCAGGTGGCAGATGCTCGAGGAAAGGTGGCCCTGTTCGATCTCAGCGTGGAGATCCTGGGGTTTGCGGCTCCGCACGGCGGCGATCCAGTTCTGAAAGTGATCGAGGTCCATCATCGGCTGGCCCTCGACCGAGGCACTCGGGCCCGGTTCCCGCTTCGGCCCGAGGAACGTGTGGTAGCTGGAGTAGTCGGGGAAGATCATGTAGCCTTCGGTCCCGAAGAAGATCACGCCGACCACGCTTTGGTGGTCGACGAAGGGGTACTTGGTCCCCATGCCCGCCTCGTCGTTGGTGTACCCGTCGCGGGTCTCGAAGCTGACGAACACGTCCCCCTCATCGTACCGGCAAGCGAACGCGAGGTTGGTGAACGTATCCTCGTCGCTGGTGGGATGGAAGAGGTTCACCACGCCGATCGCCTGGACGCTGGTCGGATGGGTGTTGATGCCTAAGCCCCAGCGGAGGATGTCCAGCTCGTGGACGCCCTGGTCGCCGGTCTGCCCGCTGCCGTAGTCCTTGAGGAACCGCCAGCGATAGATGGCCAGCCGGTTGTACGGCTTCTCGGGCGCCGGCCCGAGCCAGAGGTCCCAGTCCAACCCCGGCGGGACGGGGCCGATCTCGTTCTTGCCGCCGGAGCGAAGCTTGTAGGCCATCGCCCGGGCCATGTAGACCCGGCCGATCACGCCCTCGTGGAGCTTCCCGATCCCTTCGCGGATGTTCGGGCTGGAGCGGCACTGGGTGCCGTGCTGGACGATCCGCTCGTACTTGCGGGCGGCCTCGACCATCTTGCGGCCCTCGAAGAGGTTGTGCGACCCGGGCTTCTCGCAATAGACGTCCTTCCCCGCCTGGCAGGCCCAGATCATCTGCAAGGCGTGCCAGTGGTCGGGGGTGGCGATGGAGACGGCGTCGATCGAGGGATCGTCGAGCAGCTTGCGCATGTCGACGGCCAGCTTCGGCCGGGTGCCGGAGAATTTCTCCTGTTCGTCGGCCGTGGCGTTCATCCGCTTCTCGTCGCAGTCGCTCAGCGCGGCGATCTGCACGTTTGCATCGGCCATTTGTCTCAGCGCCCCGCAGTGCGAGCGGCGCCCGCGCCCGCCCAGTCCGACGACGGCCACGCGGACCCGATCGTTGGCGCTCGCCTTGGAGTTGGCGATGGCGGGGGCGGCAAGAGTGGAAGCACCGGCAACCACTGCCGAAGACTTCAGGAACTCGCGGCGGTTGGATTGTTGCATGAAGGCTCTCCTCTTCGCAGTATGAAATCGTGGGGACGTGTTGGGGATCGTTCGCACGGACTACCCCGGCGGCCAGCCGAACGGGCGTCCCCCGAGCATGTGGAAGTGTAGATGCATCACCTCCTGGCCGGCGTCCCGCCCACAGTTGGTGACGACCCGATACCCCCCGTCCAGGCCGAGCTGGGCCGCGATCTTGCCCATCGCCAGGAAGAGGTGGCCCACCAGCGCTTCGTCGGCCTCGGTCATGTCGTTGACCGTGGGGATCTCCTTCTTGGGGATGACGATCAGGTGCGTGGGGGCAGCCGGGTTGATGTCCTTGAAGGCGATGCAAAGGTCGTCCTCGTAGACGATTTCGGCCGGAATCTCCCCATCGATGATCTTCTGGAAAACGCTCTTCTCGGCCATCGGGCGAGGTCTCCTTATGGAAGGATCGCGAGCGGATAATCTGGAGCCGCCATCAAAACCGGTTTCTCGCTCCAAACGTTTCGCCCGGCATGGGAAACCGAACCGGTTGTGTTACGGGCTCTCAGCCTGCCGCCTATGCCAGCCCTTCCAGAGGGATGGCTTCGTCGACGATCATGACCGGGACGTCATCGCGGATCGGATAGAGCAGCGTCCCGTCTTCGCGGACCAGCCCGCCGTGGATGGGCTCCGTGACCGGCTCGCCGCCGCGGTTGGTCAACCCACCGGCCGCGATCGCCGCGTTGAGCTTCGCGACGAGCGGTTCCTCGGCAAGTTGCAGCCGAGTGTGGTTTTCCGGGCACACCAGGATCTCCAGCAACTCCTTGTCGATCACGGTTCGATCTCCCGCTAGAGCATGGAATGACTCGCGCCCGCGCCCGCGGGCAACCGGGGCAAGGCGGCCGGGCACGCCCCTTCTGGAGGGGCCGTAGTCGGCCCCCTCAAGATGTCGAATTGGCCCCGGCTTTGCAAGAAGCGCCTCGCGGAAAACTGGTCGAATGGCAAGGCTAAAGAAAATGGGCGGGAAGTTCCGATTATAGCGACCGGGGTCGTTGTGCCCCGGCTACCCCCGGATTGTTCGCCACACTCGTAGCACAGGCTTCACCCGTAGCACAGGCTTCCAGCCTGTGAGACTGGCAATCCAGGCAAGATGCCCGCGTTGCCAGGCAATATGAACAACCCGGGCTACCCGGTCGTGAGGGCAAGGCACGGCCCACATGGGGAGACACGGTATGGCAAGCCGCCGACTCGTTGCCGCCGCGCTTTTCGCCGCGTTGGCAGGCGCCGGGAGCATCCGCGCCGACGAAGTCCGCTACTACGAGAACAACGGGGTCACCTGGCGCGAGACCCGACGGACCGTCGAGGATCGGGTGCCCGTCTCGCGGATGGAAGAGCGGACGGAGACCGTCTACCGGGAGGAGTTCACCACCGAGATGCGCGACACGCCCCGCACCTTGCGGACCCCGGTGACCGAATACCGCTGGGAGGCGTTCTGGGTGAACCGGTGGAATCCGCTGGCTCAGCCGTACCCGGCCTACCGCTACGTGCCCCACACGCGTTGGGAGACGCGGACCGAGACGGTCCAGGTGCCGGTGAACACCCGGCGGTTGGTCCCGGAGACGCGCGTCGTGCGCCGCCCGGTCGGGGGTTTTCAGACCGTACGGCGGGAAGTGGTCAGCCGGGCGCCGGTGGGAGGAAGCCGAACGCCCGTCGGCGGCACGCTCCTCGCTCGACCGATGACCCCCGTACAAGCCCCGGCCGTCGCCCAGCGTCCCCAGATCGGCGGCATCTCCCGGATGCGGAGCGACCCGCCCCGCCACGGAACCGCCACGGCGTGGCGTGCGTCGACGGACGCCGTCCGACGATAAGGATCGCGGAAAAGACAACTGTCGCGATATGGCCGTGGGGCACGTTTCCAACGTGCCTGGCACGATGGAATCGTGCCCCACTTATTGTCTCTGCAATCCTAAGCGAGCCAGACTGAACGCCCTGCCTATTCCTCGTTCATCGTTCCCGCGCTTCGCGTGGGAACGCACGGCTCGGACGCTTCGCGTGCTCCCTCGCCCAACTCACTGCCAATCCGTGCACACGGAATTGAGCCTCGCCTGCTCCGCGTTGTTCCGCGCGCTGGATTGCCGCCACGGAAGCGGATCATCCAGTTAACTCCGCGACACGGTCTTTCATCGTTCCCACGCTTCCAGGCTGTGAAGAATTGGCACTGGGAGGTTTGCCGAGGCCGGGGATCCTAGTGGTCTGTCCAGATTGACTTTGCCGGTCGGGTGCCACTGGCGTCTCGCCAGTGCAGCTACGAGAGCACGGGCAAGATGCCCGTGGCACCCGTAAACTCGAATTGGACAGACCACTAGGGCGTTCTTGCAGCGGAAGCCCTGACCGCGGATCTCGGCAAACCATGATCGATCGGCAGGACCCGCCCGGCGACACGGAACGACCGTTGCCCTGACTCCGGAGGCCCGGCGGACAAGAAAATACACCGACGGGGGGGGCCTTGCCAGCCAAGCGGGCAGGTGGAGACGCCCGAGCAGATCCGGGGGCAGATTGTCGATTTGCCGGGAAATAAGCTTGGACTTGCCGGGGGGGCGATGACTATCATCGAGGTCGGTGCCGCCGGGCTCGGCTGGTTCGTCGATCCCACGCCGTCGGAGGACGAGGGTTTCGTCCCGACCGGGGACCGGCTCTCCGCCATCGACAGGCTGCCGGCCTCCGACCAGGTCGACCGGTCCACAGCGATCGCCCACGATCTGGGAGATGTGGTCGGGCCGGGGAACCTCGATGCCGACGGCGCCGACCTGACGAGCGAGACCTTGCGCCCCGCGCGAGCGCAAGTTGCCGACGTGGGAGCTGTTGTTCTGGCGCGACGACGAGCCGTAGCAAGGGCGGCCGAAGAATAACTTCCGCATTTGCGGAGTAGTAGGCACACGCCGTGTGGGCTGCTAAAACGTACGGAAAACAGAGCCATGAATCCGCGGGAAGCGTGTGCCATTTCTGTTCCCCTAACCGCGAAGCGGTTTCACAACACAGCCCAGGGTTGCGAAGCTACCCTGGGTTGGCGGGCACCGAGTCCCCCCCCAACCCCAACGGGGTTGCACCCCGCGCAACCCTCGAGCGGGCGCTGTGCA
>DATKZH010000176.1:0-17047 GCA_035528065.1 Thermoguttaceae bacterium
CCGTGCGATCCGGTGGGCCAAATGCACCAGAAGCCGTGCGCCGCTCGCGCCGATCGGATGTCCCAAGGCGATCGCGCCGCCGTCGGGGTTCACCCGATCGGGCTCCAGGCGAAGCTCCCGGATACAGGCGAGCGTCTGCACCGCGAAGGCTTCGTTGATCTCGATCGTATCGAAGTCGTCGGTCTCGAGCCGATTGCGCTCGCACAGGCGCCGCGTGGCATGGACCGGGCCCAGCCCCATCCACCCGGGATCGCAGCCCACGGTCGCGTACGCCCCGATCGTCGCCAACGGCGTCCAACCGTACTCCGCGGCGGTCTGCTCGTCACACACCACGAGCATGGCCGCCCCGTCGTTGATCCCCGAGGCATTGCCGGCGGTGACCGTGCCGTCCGGCTTGAACGCCGGCTGGAGCCCTGCGAGCTTATCGAGATTCGTATCCGCGCGCGGATGTTCGTCTCTGTCGAGCTCGGCCATCGGCGCCAGCTCGTCCCGATATCGACCCTCGGCATAAGCTTCGGCCGTCTTCTGCTGACTTTGCAGCGCGAAGGCGTCCTGAGCTGCGCGATCGATCCCGTAGCGCTCGGCGATCCGTTCCACGGTCAAGCCCATGTGTTCGTGGTCGAAGGCGTCGACCAGCCCGTCGCGCAGCATGGAATCCACGAGCACGCCGTCGCCGAGCCGGTAGCCGGACCGCGCGCGATCGAGCAGGAAGGGGGCGTTGGACATCGACTCGGTCCCCCCGCAAAGCACCACCCGGGCCTCGCCCGTCGCAATCGCCTGGGTCGCCAGGATCACCGCCCGCATGCCCGAGGCGCACATCATGTTGACGGTCATCGCCGGACGATCCACGGGCACTCCCAAGCCGACGCCGACCTGCCGGGCCATGTTCATCCCCAGCCCGGCGTTGAGCACGTTACCCACGATGACCTGGTCGATCCGTTCCGGTCCGACGTCCTCCAGGACCGCCTGCCCGGCGCAGATCGCCAGATCGACCGCCGAGAGCCTGGCCAAGGCTCCCAGGAAACGTCCCTGAGGCGTGCGTTGGGCGGCCACGATGCAAGTTCGCGACATGAGGTCATCCTTTTGGGGGTGCAAAGACATGGGACGGCATCGGACGGAGCGAGCGGATCACGGGCCGAAACGGCATCAGCGCGAGCACCTGTTGGTCCGGATCGATTCCCGGGGCGACCTCGATCAGCTCGAGCGCGTCTTCGAGCAGGCGGAACACGGCCCGCTCCGTGACGTAGAGCACGTCCTGCTTGATTCGGCGGCTGTGTTGGGCGCTGAAGGAGACCTGCTCCACTTGGCGGACGAACTTCGGCACGCGGCCCTCGTGGACGATCCGCAGCCCGCCGTCGTCGGTTGCCACTTCCAACCCTCCGGCGGTGAAGGTGCCGCAGAAGACGAGCTTTTTGGCGGTTTGCGTGATGTTGACGAATCCGCCCACGCCGGCCAGACGCGTGCCGAACTTCGACACGTTCACGTTGCCCTCGGCGTCGACCTGGGCGGCCCCCAAGGCGGCGTAGTCCAGCCCTCGGCCGTCGTAGAAGTCGAACTGGGCCGGCTGATCGATGATCGCCTGGGGATGCACCGACACGCCGAAGCTGAGTCCCCCGGCCGGTATCCCTCCGATCGGTCCGCTCTCCACCGTGAGCGTCAAGCGGTCGAGCCACCCCCGCTCGGCGGCGATTGTGGCAATCCCTTCCGGCATGCCGATCCCCAGGTTGCTGATCGCGCCCTCCGGGATCTCGTCGCAGGCCCTCGCGGCGATGATCCGCCGCGGCCCCATCGGCAGCGGTTCGAGAGAAGCCCTCGCGCACGCCTCGGCCGGCGAGGCGGGCGTGACCAACCTGGCGTCGAACTCGGCGTGGCCGAAGGTCTGCGGATGGTCCTCGGGCTTCGCCACGACGATGCGGTCCACCAGGATCCCCGGCACGCGCACGTGCTGGGGCGGGGCCGGCTCGGGTAGGAGTCTGGCCACTTGGGCGATCGTGATCCCGCCCGAATTGTGCGCCGCCTGGGCAATCGGAAGCATCTCCCCAAAAAGCCCCTCCTCGTCCATCGTGAGATTGCCCTGCGGGTCGGCGCCCGTCGCCCGGATCAGGCCCACGTCGATCGGCAGCGCCTTGTACCAGAGCCAGGTGCGCTCCCCCAACTCAATCCGCTCCACCAGGCCCGGCGGCGTGCGGTCGTTCAGACGGCCGCCGAGATGCACCGGATCGATGTACGTGTCCAATCCGATGTGGGTGATGCACCCGGGTCGGCCCGCGGCGATGTCGCGAAAAAGCTGGCAGATCACCCCTTGGGGGAAGTTGTACGCCTCGATCTTGCCCTCGATCGCCAGCCGACCCATGCGGGGCGCCAGACCCCAATGCCCCCCGATGACGCGCCGGACCAGTCCCTCATGGGCCAGGTGGTTGACACCGCGCGTTTTCCCGTCGCCCTGGCCGGCCGCGTAGATGATGGTCAGGCCGCGCGGTGAGTTCGAGGAGAGGAACCGCTGCTCCAGCACGCGGGTAAGGGCTTCCGGCACCCCGGCACCGACGAACCCCCCCGAGGCCACGGTCTGCCCGTCCTCGATGAGGCCGACGGCTTCTTCGGCGGAGCACAGTTTGGCGTCCCGCGGCGTTGTCATCCCCACCATCCCCCGTTCACGTGAATCACCTGGCCCGTCACGTAAGACGCCAGCTCGCTCGACAGAAACAGGATCACGCCGGCGACCTCCTCGGGCTCGCCGAATCGCGAGAGCGGGATCGACTTGAGCATTTCGGCCCGCTGCTGCTCGGGGATGGTGTTACCCATCTCGGTCATGACTACGCCCGGCGCCACGGCGTTGACGGTGATCCGCCGCTTGGCCAGCTCCCGACTGAGGACCCTGGTAAGTCCGACGATCCCCGCCTTGGCCGCCGCGTAGTTCGATTGCCCGAAGAAGCCCGCGAACGCCGAAATGGAGGCCAGGTTGACGATGCGCCCGCCTTCGGAGAGTCTCTCCCCCGACGCTTTGCACACGTGGTACACGCCGGTCAGGTTGGTGTCGATCACGGCTTGCCAGTCGTCCGGAGAAAGCTTCTTCAAGGTGCGGTCGCGGACGATGCCGGCATTGTTGACGACGATATCGAGGCGTCCGAAGCGGTGCATCGTCTGGTCGATCATCGCCTCGACTTGCCGGAGATTGCGCACGTCGGCTTCCATCGCCACCGCCCGCTCGCCGATCCGTTCGGCGGTCTGGTGCGCCCGTCGGCGATTGACGCCCTCGCGGTCGGCGAAGTAATTGACGACCACGTTCGCGCCGGCTTGGGCCAGCATCCAGGCGGTGGCCGCACCCAAGCCCTGACCGCCGCCGGTGACCAAAGCCGTTTTCCCAGACAGGTCGATGGCGAGCATCGTCTCCCTCTCCTGTTTGCGGTCATAATAAAGCGTACCGGAAGCGGTCCGTCAATGAGTGCCCCTTCCATCCGTGATACAACGCCCATGGCCGCGATCCCTCCCGGCAGATGCCGAGCGCTCGATCACGCTCATGGCCGACGCCGAAGCCCTTGGCGATCGAACGTGGGGAGAAGCGAGTGCGGCCGGGGCCGCCGCCCGCCTCCTGCACCGATCGGGGACCTTGCAGGTTATCGGGCCGACGTTGGTGCATCCCCTTCCGCGATCCAGACGAGCTGGTCGACTTGGACGTTTTCGAGGACGTCCACACCGCCGCCGATCCACCGGACCTCGATCCGGTCGATGCGGTCGCGCCCGCCTAGCCCGAAGTGAAGCCGGCTCCCCCAATGGCTTTGGTAGCCGCGGCCGCTGTGGACCTCGTCGACCTGGGTGAGGTCGCCTGCGACCACGGTGACCCGGGCTCCGACGCCGTCCCGGTTGCCGTCTACGCCGCGAAGGCGTATTTGAATCCAATGGTTCGAGTTCTCCGTTTCATTCCTCAGAATGGTGGGGCGCTCGCGGGAATTCAGGATGACCACGTCCACGTCGCCGTCGTTGTCCAGATCGTCGAAGGCCGCGCCGCGGCTGCTCAATTCGGGCAACAGCCCGTCGCCACACTGCTCCGACACGTCGACGAACTTCCCGTCCCCCGTATTCATCAGGACGGTATTCCGCACGCGGTACGCCGTGCTGCCGTCGAACAGCTCGACGTTGTCCTCCAGGTGCCCCTGGGCAATGAAGAGATCGCGATCACCGTCGCTATCGAAGTCGACCAGGCCGGGGCCCCAGTTCACGTACGGAGACGAACCCCTCCCGGCGCCCGTCAGGAGAGTCGCGTCCTCGAAGAGGCCGCCGCCCGCGTTGCGATACAGCACGGGCATCTCGCCGGCATAGGAGGTCATGAAGAAGTCGAGCCGGCCGTCGTTGTCGTAATCACCGCAGTCCACGCCCATACTTGCATTCTCATGACCATAGAGGTTGTACGCGGCACCGACGTAGGTGCCCACCTCCTCGAATCTGCCCGCGCCGTCGTTCTGGAAGAGAAAGTTGTTCCCCACGTCGTTGAGCACGAACACGTCGGTGTCGCCGTCCGTGTCGTAGTCGGCCGAGACCACCCCCATGCTGGTCCCCGCGTGCGCGGCGATCCCGGACTCCTTGCTGACGTCGGTAAACGTGCCGTCGCCGTTGTTGCGGTAGAGGGTATCAGCGACGGGCAAGTAGTCCCTGGGCTGTGGATAGACCGGGAAGCCGGCATAGGTCCTTTCGACGTGCAGCTCGTAGCGAAAGTCGATGTAGTTGCCGACGTACAGGTCCAGATCCCCGTCGGCGTCCATGTCGAGAAAACAAGCTCCCGCCCCGACGAGATCCCCGTTGCCGACGCCCGCTTGCGCGGTCACGTCGGTGAAAGTGCCGTCCGCGTTGTTTCGATACAGGACGTTGGGACCGTGGTTGTTCAGGTAGAGATCCGCATCGCCGTCGTTATCGTAGTCGCCGACGGTCACTCCCAGTCCAAACCCCGTATCGCCGACGCCGGCCTTCTCGGTAACGTCGGTGAACCTCCAGTTCCCCTCGTTACGATACAAGGCGTTTCCGGGCGGCACGTCCACCTGGGTCCCCAGCAGGGGCGCTCCGTTGAGGAAGTAGATGTCTACCAGGCCGTCCCCGTCATAGTCGAACAGCGCCAGACCCGCACTCATCGCTTCGATGATGTAGCGCCGGCCGCTGCTGCCGTCGGTGTGCCGGAAGCCGATGCCCGTCTCTCGGGTGACGTCGTGAAGCCGGATCGGTCCCTTCGCTTGCTCTCGGCGAGCAAGCTGGAAGACCACCGACCCCGTCAAGAAGAGGGCAACCAGGAAGCAGGCAAGAACGCGTCGTTTAGGACCCACTTCGCCCTTCCTCGCCCGTTGTCCGCGTGCTTCCTTCGGTGATCGTCATCGTCCGGTCGACTTCAGCCGCGATTGCGGTCCACGGCGCGAAGCCGTATCCGGATCCCGTGTGCTTGGAGCGATATGGCAAACGCCTTCGATCGGGCATTGCATGGCCCGTGAACGGAGGGCTCCCGTCGGAAGCCCGGGGCCTTACGATCCGGTCCGCGTCGGGCGATCCTTGGCCGTCGAGACGTCAATAGCAACTTCGATTCTAGGCCGGAGGTGACCCGTGAGCAACAACTCGTGGCGCGCCCGGTGTCGCTGCGTGCAGCGAGAATCGCACCGTCCCCTGCCGAAATGCGGAGTAGTAGGCACACGCCGTGTGCCGTAACCGGCGGACGGCACACGGCGTGTGCCTGCCACTGAAGTCGGGAAGTTATTTTTCGGCCGGTGGTAAGCGGTTTGGGAACGAGACGCCGTAGTCGTCCAACCTTCCTCCGCCGGTCTGCCTGAGTGGATCGCCGGCGCGGTTCCGCAGGCGCAAAGCGAAACGCCCGTAGCCGCCGGCTTCGATCCTCCGCGACCGTCCCGCGCGGGCCGAGTGGCAGGTTCCCGTGTCCCCGCGGCGAAGCGCCCGACTGCCGAGGTCGGCACCCGTCCCCGTCCGGAGTTGCAGCCAACTGCGCCAGATTCTTAGCGACAGATAGCCCATGTGGACTATGCCGAATATGCCCGAGGGAGGGAGGCCGATGGGATTCCCTGGGATCATACGGGACCTGCCCGAGTCCCTCTCGGTGGTGCGCTGCGATGCGCTATGCGCCTAAGTCCATGTTAGACAACGAGATAGGTCACTCGCTTTGGACGCGGCAACCGGTGGCCGGGTTGCAGTCTCCAGAAGTCGTGCAATGCTAGCAGGCCGCCAGGGAATCCCCATGCAAGCGATGGAGAATTTGCACAATACGCTTGACGCGATGACGGCAGTTGTCCAGAATACTTTCCATCAGCGATGTTGTTGGCCGACGTCGTCGTAGCGGCCGAGGTCCGGTGCATCTTCTCACAGGCCGGGCCATTCGATCCGCCAACTCACGAGGACTAGTCGCGTCTACTCTCATTCAAGGGGGATGGTGCCGTGATGAGAAAGTGGTTTGTTAGGGCCGGGTTCACCCTGGTCGAACTGCTGGTCGTGATTGCCATTATCGGGATCTTGATCGCTTTGTTGCTTCCGGCGGTGCAGGCGGCCCGGGAGGCCGCGCGCCGCAGCCAGTGTACGAACAACCTCAAGCAGATCGGGCTGGCGTTTCACGGCTACCACGACGTGTACAGGACGTTCCCGGCATGGAGCTATCAGGCGAACACCTGGCAAGCTGGCGCTTCCGGGGACAACACTTGGTGGACGGGCTTCACCGCGATGACCATGATCCTGCCCTACATGGAGCAGGGCGCCGTTTACGACAAGATCGACTGGGGTTGCAGGCCTGAAGACAATACTCCCGGGAATCCAGATGGAGCGAACAATAACCTGTTCCGCCTTGCCCCGATTAGTGCGTACCAGTGTCCGTCGGTGACCCCTTTCGCGGATCTGAATTACAGATCCTACTGCACCTACAAGGTCTCGGCAGGTGCCAGTTTCCTCAATGTGAGCTGGACGTATGAGAACGGCATGTTTCGACGGGACCCGACACATGAGGTTGCGATTAAAGACGTCCGCGATGGAACGACGAACACGATCATGGTCGGCGAGGTCCTCTTGGGCGACAATACTACCGGGAAGTCGTCCTGGGGCGACGTCGCGTCGGCAGCAATGCCGTTTTCTTGGGATGCCCCGTCGCCAACCCAAGCTCAGATGAGTACGTGGGGGCAGTCGTGCTTGACGATGTTTCTGGCAGGCAGTGGCTCCACCAGCGCTGGAAGCGCGGGCTGGATTAACAACACGGCCGGGAGGAGGTACTGGCAGCCGAGGATCGACGACGGAAGTCCGTTTACTCCACTAGCGCCGCCCAATTGGCAGTTCCCGAACTGCGCGCACGGGAGTTGGAGCACCGGCCCCACGTTCATCGCCGCGCGCAGCAACCACCCCGGGGGCGCCGACCACACCTTGGGTGACGGATCGGTCCGTTTCATCTCCGAGACGATCGACTTCGTTACGTATCAGAACTTGGGGAACAGGGAGGACCGGAATCCCGTTGGGCAGTTCTAGGATCCGCCTCGCTCAGAAGGAGTGCAAGCCGACATGTCTGGAAAACGACTAGTACCTTTTGTGTTATTGGGTTTCGTGGTCCTCGCAGGCTGCCCGCAAGGAGGAGGAGGGCAGCGTCCGATTTCCACTCCGGGGGCGGCGGGAGCCGAAGTAACGCCCGAGCAGGACCTGAAGCAGCAGTTGGGGAGTCTGGCCGAGCTTGGAGAGATGATGCCCGGCATGGAAACCATCGGGGACAACATCGCGGCGATCAAGGGGACCGATGCGGAAAAGGGCGCCGCCCTCGAGAAGGACTTCGAGGAGCTCAACAGCGCGATGGGCAATCCCGCGCAGGTCAAGGCCAAGGCCAAGGCGATGCTGGAGAAGCTCTAGCCGGCGGCCCGACCGCAGGCCGCCTGCGCGCCGGTCGGCTCGGCTGCCGTAACACAAGACGCCCCTGGCGCCCGGTGCGCGACCAGGGGCTTTTCTTCGCGCCACCGGCGCTCGGGGACGGTCGTTGCCGGAAGTCCCGGAGGCGGTGGTCCCGGGCTGCCCGACGCGCGTCGAGGCTGGGACCGACCGGAGAATAACCTCCGCAAAGTATTCATCACGCTCCGCGTGATGAGCGCAAAGGCAGCGGTTTCCTCGGCGCCCGCAGGGCCCCATCACGCGGAGCGTGATGGCTACGAGTGGCGGAAATCGGGAAGTTGTTTTTTTGCTAGGCGCGGTAGTCGTCAAACCCTTTTTCCCCGGCACAAGGCCGGGGGGGGAATGCGGAAGTCATTCTTCGGCTGATCCTTGATCGCCGTCGGCGCCCCTCCGAACACCGCGTTGCGCCTTTTTTTCGTCCGCACCTCCGAAGACCTGGTTGCGTATCTTATCAGGTCAGGCCAGGTGATCTGCGATGCACGAGAGCCCAGAGATATCGCAAGAGACAACCGGCGGCGGCTTCACGGACTCGCGCGAGGTGGAGCGAGCGGCCGGGCGGAGACCGCGATGGGGCTTGCCGGGCCCCCTGGCGGCACTCGCGCTCCTCGCGGCGGCAATTGCGATCGCCGTCGTTCTTCTCCAGGTCCGGCCGCCACGCGAGATCACCATCGTCGACGTGGTACCCGGCGCCGAGCCGGAAATCGCCGCCGTCGCGCACGAGGCAACCGAGGTCGCGGAAGCCCTGGTCCGGCGGTTCCCCGACCAGTTCGACTCGTGGCACGTGCTCGCGCTCTTCTACTACGAGTTCGGAAAGCTGGACGAGGCCGTCAAGTGTTGGAAACGATGCCTGGAATTGGACCCGCAGTTCCCCCAGGGTTACTACCGGGTGGGAGTCGTCGCTCGAGATCGGGGCAAGAACGAGGAGGCCGTCGAGTGGTTCCGAAAGGCCCTGAAGCACGCCCCGGGAGAACCGCAGGTCTCGGTGCACTTGGCGCAGGCGCTGATCGACCTGGGAGAAACGGAAGAAGCGATCGAGGTGCTCGAAGCGAATCTCGCCGCTTATCCCTGCTCGCTTCCGAGCTTCGTGCTGCTCGGGGACGTGTACGTGCAGTTGAAGCAGTGCGACAAGGCGAAGAAGCACCTCGAGACGGCGATCGAGATGTCGCCCGACTACACCTGCGCCTACTACTCGCTTGCCATGGCGTGTGGCGGACTCGGCGAGACGGCGGAATCGAAGCGGTACATGGAGAAGTTCAAGGAGCTCAAGGCGCGCGATGAGCAGGCCCACCGCGACTGGCTGAGAACGGGCGACGATCTTCCCAGGGTGCAGAAGGACGCTTCGGAAATCCTCACGGCCGCCGGCAAGGCGTATCTTGCCCAGGGAGACCCCCAGACGGCCGAGACGCTGCTGCTCCGCGCGGTCGAGCTCTGCGAGAGCGAGCCGGAGTGTCATCAGGTGCTGGCCTGGCTGTATGAGCAGCAAGGACGCACCGACGAGGCCCGGGACGCCCTGTCGCGCGGCTGTAAGGCCAATCCGGAGGACCTCGGCATTCATCTCCGGTTGGGTGCGCTCTTGGCCGGGCAGGGCAAGTTCGACACAGCCGAAGAGTCGCTCGAAAAGGCGATTCAAATCATGCCCTATCAGGGCGGCGGATATGCCGCGTTGGCAAACATGCACTTGATGTCCGGTCGCAAGCTCTCCGACGCGAAGAAGCTGGCCACGAAGGCGGTCGAGCTGGAACCGTTGGCGAAGAACTACTTCTTGCTGGGCTCGATCTGCCAGAGAGTGGGAGACCTCGCGGCTGCCCGCGCGGCGATCGAGCAGGCAGTGGCGCTGGAGCCTGGGAATCCGCAGTATCGCCAGGCCTACGAGCTGGTTCGAGGTGGCAAAGCCGAATGAAAATCCCCGCCTCGAATGCGATCGGCCTGGCCATTGCGTTTTCCGCGGCCGCGGTGACGTTGGCCCCGACGTGGACCGGCTGTCGCCCCGCCGAATCTCCACGACCGCGCGAGGCCTCTTCCCCGGTCTCGGAGTGTCCTATCCAGCTTCGCGACGCGACCGGAGAGACGGGGATCGCGTTCGTTCACACCGACGGCAGCTCCGGTCAAAGGTACATCCCGGAGACGGTCACCGCCGGTCTGGCCTTGTTCGATTACAACGGCGACGGCTTCGTCGACGTCTACTTCCTCAACGGAGCACCGTTGCGGGGAGCCGAAACGAAAGGTCCACCGCCCCGCAACGCGCTCTATCGCAATGAAGGCGGATGGCGGTTCACCGACGTGACCGACGAAGCCGGCGTCGGCGACACGGGGTTCGGGCTCGGGGCGACCGTCGGCGATTACGATAACGACGGCGACCAGGACCTGTTCGTGAACAACTACGGACCCAACGTGCTCTACCGGAACAACGGCGACGGGACCTTCACCGACGTGACGGACCGGGCAGGCGTGCGAGGCGGCGACAAGGTGGGCGCCGGCGCCTGCTTCCTCGACATGGACGCCGACGGCGACCTCGATCTGTACGTCGCCAACTACGTGAAGTTCACCTACGAAACCCACCTCGTCATCTATCAGGAAGGCTTCCCCCAATATGTGAGCCCGAGGGGATACCCCTATGAGCCCGACCTTTTGTACCGGAACGACGGCGACGGCACGTTCACCGACGTGAGCGAGGAGTCGGGCGTGGGGCAACACGCCGGCTCGGGAATGGGAATGGTCTCGGCCGACTACGACCGGGACGGCGACACCGACGTGTTCGTCCTCAACGACGTGGCCGGGAACTTCTTCTTCGAGAACGACGGCACGGGCCGATTCGAAGAAGTCGGCTTGATGGTCGGAACCGCGTACAACGCGTACGGCGAGGAGCTCGGCAGCATGGGGGTCGACTGTGGAGATTACGACAACGACGGCTGGCTCGACCTGTTCATGACCTCCTATCAGGGACAGATGCCGGTGTTGTACAAGAACCTCGACGGCGGCGGCTTCAAGGAC
Source organism: Thermoguttaceae bacterium (assembly GCA_035528065.1). Lineage (GTDB taxonomy): Bacteria > Planctomycetota > Planctomycetia > Pirellulales > Thermoguttaceae > DATKZH01. The sequence continues at coordinate 10,888 of DATKZH010000176.1, forward strand.
GTGACCTCCGCCACCGGCGTCGGGGACGGCTCGTTCCCCCACGTCAACTGGGGAACCGGGTTGGTCGATTTCGATAACGACGGTGACCGGGACGTCTTCATCGCCTGCGGGCACCTCCAGGACAATATCCATCGGTTCGACGACACTTCGGCATATCAGGTCCGCAACATCCTGTTGATGAATACGGGGGACGGGAAGTTCGTCAACGTGTCGGACGCCGCGGGGGACGGCCTGTTGCCCGAGTTGAGCAGCCGGGGGGCGGCCTTCGACGATCTGGACAACGACGGCGACGTCGACGCCGTGATCCTCAATTCACGCTCTCGACCGACCATCCTCCGAAACGATTCCCCAACCGGCAACCACTGGATTCAGCTCCGCCTCCGAGGCGTGAATGCGAACCGCGACGGCGTGGGGGCTCAGGTGACGGTGGTCGCCGGCGATCTCACGCAGGTCGACGAAGTGCACAGCGGGCGCGGGTACCAGAGCCACTGGGGGACGCGTCTTCACTTCGGCCTCGGCAAGCGCGACCGCGTCGACCGCATCGAGGTCCGCTGGATCGGCCAAGGCGTCGACGTTCTGGAGGACGTCGAAGTCGACCGGCTCCTGACAATCACGGAAGGGAGCAACCAGGCTGCGGCCGTCGCGGATACGCGTTGCGTCGCCCGGACCAGCCCGCGGAAGCGGTTCATGCGGCCCGTGCCCCCCCTTTCCCCCACACCGTAGAGAGCGGAATACGTCGTGACCGACGCGCGCGGATCGAAACGTCGTTGGTTCCATCTCCAGCGCAGGACGTGGCTGGCGTTGCTGCTGGTTGCCCTGGTGGCGGCCGCTTTCCTGGGTAGCCGGCTCGCCCGCCGGTGGCAACAGGCCGCCAGACAACGGGAGCTGGTGGCGGAGATTCGCAGCCTCCGAGGAGAGGTGTACTATGATTATCAGTGCGACGAATCCCAGGAATGGCCGCCCGCCGAACGAGAATTGCCGGGGCCGGGATGGCTGGAGGGCGTGCTGGGCGAGGACTTCCTGCATCGCGTGACTTTCGTCAGCTTCGTGGAGTTTCAATCCAGCCGTGGCGGATCGCTGGCATTGGACAAGCACTATGTCTCGGACGAGGAGTTGCTCCGCCTGAAGGAGTTTTCCGGTCTCCGCTGGCTGGCCGTTGACGGTCGTCGACTCACCGCGGCCGGGCTGGAGCATCTTCCGGAGCTCGCCGGTCTGGAGAGGCTCTGGCTCGCTAACGTGCAAGCGAGCGACGATTGGATGGCCCATCTGAAGGAAATCCCCGGTCTCGAGCGCCTGGTCCTCCCCTACGCACGAATCACCGACGCCGGGCTGGAACACATCGAGAAGCTACCCCGCCTCGAAACACTCGACCTCACCGGCACGCAAGTGACCGACGCCGGCCTGCGGCACCTCGAAGGGTTGGTCGGCCTCAAGCACCTGTTCCTGCCCTACACGTCGGCGAGCGATGCCGGGCTGGAACATCTTCAGGGGTTGACCGGTCTGGAAACACTCTGGCTGACCGACACGTTGGCGACCGACGCCGGGATGGCACATCTTGAGAAAATGACCCATCTCAAACACTTGTTCCTTGCCGGGACGCGCGTTACCGACGCCGGGATGAAACACCTACATGGGATGACCCTTCTTGAAAGGCTTGATTGCACGGGGACCCTGGTGGGCGACGCCGGGATGGCGAATCTGAGCGGAATGCCGAATCTCGAGCGATTGTTCCTCGCCTGCACGCTGGTCACCGACGCCGGGCTCAAACAGGTTCAGGGGCTAACCCGTCTCGAGAGACTTGACGGTAGCGGCACCCGGGCGACCGACGCGGGAATGGTGCATCTTACGGGATTGAGCAACCTCAAGTATCTGCTCCTCGACGGCACGGGCGTCTCGGACGCCGGCATGGACCAGGTCGGCCGGATCGAGAACCTGGTGATGTTGTCGCTTGCCGCCACCGAAGTCGGCGACGCGGGGCTGGCTCGCTTGAAGCGGCTGTCCAAGCTCCGCGAGCTCGAACTCTACGAGAGCGACTGCACCCTTTCAGGCGTCGTCAACCTTTTCACGGTGATCCAAGGCCGCAGCCTCGACGAGGCTTGGGAAGCCGTCGCCCGCACCGAGCGGGACGACGACCACCAGGTCGTCTCGCTGGACCTCTCCAATATTCGAGTCACCGACGCCGGGCTCGTCCACTTGGAGGGACTCAAGCGCCTCCGATGGCTCTTTCTCGACGGCACACAGGTGACCGACGCCGGCCTAGCGCACCTGAAGGGACTGCCCAAGCTCGAATTGCTCGATCTCACCGGCACCCGGCTCACCGATGCCGGCCTGGGACAGCTTGCCGGACTACCGAGTCTGCGAACGCTCCACCTGGCCGGAACGGAAGTCACCCGCCAGCGCGTGGACGAATTCGAACGGGAATGCTCCGGGAGAATCCGCGTCCACCGGGCGGACTTCTCCTACCTGAATCCCGACGCGCTCCGTTCAACGAACGAAAGCGCGCACGTCAATCTCGCCGAGCAACTGAAAAGACAGGGCAGGCTCGAGGAAGCCAAGGCACACTACCGCAAGGCCCTCGAGTACCAACCGAATCGGAAGGAGGCCCATTTCGGACTTGCCGTGATCGCTAGCGGCGAGCAGAAGCTGGAGCGAGCCGCGGCGCACTGCCGTGAGGCGCTGCGAATCGACCCCAGCTACTTCGAGGCGCACACCCGGCTCGGGTTGATCCTCTTGAACGACGGCCGGCTCGACGAGGGACGCGAGCATCTCGCCGAGGCGGCTCGCCTCAAGCCCAAAGATGCCGCGGCGAACTACTACTACGGCCACGCGCTGCACCGCCTGGGCAAACCGGAACAGGCGGCGGCCCAATACGAGCGCGCTCTCGAATGCGACCCCGAGTACGTCACCGCGCTATTGGCGCTCTCCGCGATCCGCGTCTCGGCCGGCCCCGCCGAGCTGCGCGATCCGGACGAAGCGGTCGCCCTGGCCGAAAAGGCCTGCAAGCTGACGCAGTTCGGCGACCCCGAGTCGCTGGAGATCCTGTCCAAAGTCTACGCCGCGTCCGGACGGCTCGACGATGCCGTCGGCGCCGCGACGCAGGCACTCGAGATCGCTCGAGGCGTTGGCAACCGGTTTCTCGCCGATCAAATTGAGAAGAATCTGGCGGCTTACCGGAAAATCCGCGCCGAAGGGCGGCAGTAGTCGGCCGCGCCTCGGCCCACTTCTTCAAGTGCCCCCGAACGGTGCAATGCGAGTTACGCGATCGATCGTCGTGGTCGCCACGGAACTGCTCCCAATGAAAATCAACGCGTACGCCGGAGTGCGGGCCGCACCCGACCGGGTACCCTTCCCCGCTGCCGACTCGGTCCGCCAAGGCCTGTCGTGGGTCGGCAGCGCGTCGACGTGCCGCCGTGGGATCAGCTTGCGGTCCTTGGGCTGGCCTTTCGCAGGGCCGGGCGTGGTCATCCGCAACAGGGCGGGGCTCTTGCCCGTCAGCAGGCTGGCCCGGCTTGGAGTACCCATCGAACTCGGTGAGTAGGCGTTCGAGAAGCGCATACCCTGCCGGGCCAACTCGTCGATCCGCGGGGTCTGGTAGAAGTCGCTCTTCGAGGCCGGAACCCTGTCGTCGACCGGGCAGGAAAGTCCGGTCCATCCCATGTCGTCGGGCAAGATGAACACGAAACTGGGCGGCAGTTCGTTCCAGGCCGCGTCGGCGCGAACGTCCTTGTCGGCGTCCGCCGCATCGATCGGCTCTTCGACTTTGGGACGGGCGGTCGGCTTCGGTTGTTGCGCGGGGCGTCGTGTTGCGGCGGCGCCGGGACCGCGTCGATTCCTTGGACGCTGCCCTTGTTGTGGCCCCATGCCCTGTTGCGCTGGGCCCTCGCTGTCACTGAGATAGCCGTCTTGGTTTGCGTCGAGATGATCAAATGCCTCAGCGGGGCCGTCGAACTCTTCTCGCGAGACTTTGCCGTCGCCGTCGCGGTCCAGTCGACGAACGAACCTCGGACGGTTTCCGCCCATCGGACCGCCGGGGCCCATGCCGCCAGGCCCTTGTCGCCCAGCGCCCATACCGCCGGGGCCCATGCGACCAGGGCCTCGTTGGTCCGGTCCCATCGGCCCCCCTTGATCCGGCCCTCGACGACGTCGTCCCGAGGGCTGCGGCTCCAATTCCGGGCCGCTCTTGCGAAAGCTCGCCTCGCCGCCGCGCACCGGGCGGACCATGTTGTAGATATCGATCACGTCGCCTTGCGGTCCGCGACCGCGTGGGAATTGCGACGGATCGCCGGCCTTGGGGTCGCTACGTTGAGAGCCGGCACCGTGGACGTCCAAGAGGTCGTATTGTCCCCGGAAACCGCGCATCCATCCCTGCGACCGGCCGAAAGCGACATAGCCGGCCGCCGCGCCGCCGCCCATTCTCTTGTGTGTCGTACTGCTCCAGTAGAAGGGGTAGTTGACCTCGCCGAGGGCGTCGCGGATGGGCGTCACGCTGAAAATTGGATCGATCGCAGCCGACTGGGTCGTATCGGGCGAACGCGTGTAGTCGACAATGCTTTGCAGCTCTTTGATATTGGGCAGCCGCCAGTCGGAATATCCGGCGTATTCGAGGTCCTCGGCCCAACGCAGCGCCTGTTCCCAGTTCAGCTTTCCGTCTTGGTTCTCACCGGCCTTCAGATGCCCGCTGTCGAGTTTCGCCCAGGTCAGGCCGGTCGCGCGATCCGCGATCGTGCCATCGTTGTTGTCGTGGAAGTCGTTCTTGCCGTACTCGGTATTGCCACGGACATAGAAGACGTAGTATCCCTTCGACGGTCTGCCCGGACGACCGGGACCGGTCGGATACCCCTTGATGCGCCCGTCCGCGAAATTCACGCCGAACATCGTTTCGTTGCCGCGCATCGTCGTGCTGACGTACTTCGTCGACGTCGCCATTTGCGAATCGATGATACGCTCGCCCTTCGCCGGATCCCCGTACACGAATCCAAAGTGGTCCCTATCGATGAACGGCTTCAGGTCCGAGGTGTCCGTGCTTTGCGGGTCGACGTCTTCGCCGCTAAAGAGTATCAGCGAGTACAACTCCTTGATGCTCGGCAGACGCCAGTCGTCGTATCCGCCGACTCTGCAAGCGGACGCGCCGGCGACGGCCTCGTCGAACGTCTTCTTCGGGCCGGGATCCTTTTGCCACATCAGTCCCGTGACCGGATCGGTGATGGTCCCGTCGCCGTTGTCTCGGTACGCCGGCTGATTGCCCTGGTATTGAGCATCCTGGCCGAAGAACGGGTCGCCCGCTTTCGGATACTTGATTTCACGCCTGTTGTCGTAACAACGCTCCTGGCCCGTATCCACGATCGGGTAGTCTTGCGCCAGGCACACCGATCCTGAACACGCGACTGTCAACACAAGCAGGAACGCTGACAAGAGGCTATTCCGACAATTCACGGCAACTTCTCCTGTTCATGATCCGTAAAGTCGCGTCTCTTGCGTGGACCTTCATCTCGATCCCCGCAAGCAGGAATCGGGCGATTCGCCCGGCGAGCACCTTGATCTGCCTGGTTCCGATCGTACCCTTTCCCTGGGCATACGATTTCGGAGCGGGCGAAGCCGACCAGTCGCCACGACAAAGCGCCGGTACGCTCGTTTCGCAGAACCGGATCACGTTGTCCGATGCATCATCGCCGAGCAGCTCGCCCAACACGGCCAACATTTGCCTGCGGTTCCCGCCGCGGCGTGCCGAGAGCATATCGTCGACCAGCCCCGTCGGATTGACGTGCTCCAGACTCCGCAGGCTTTCCAGTTGCCAGGAGGACCCTTCGCCGAAGTGCCGGTTCAGCAGCGCCCGGACGTGCGACTCGAGCCGTTCGGACGGCGCCCGGTCCTCGGGCAGATTTCCCGGCACCGGATGCTCGCGATCGGCGGCATCCAAGAGGTGCCGCCACACGGCCCGGTAGAGCGACTTCTTGTCTCCGAAATGGTAGTTGATCGCCGCATTATTCGCCTCGGCTTCGCCACAAATCATCTCGTGCGTCCGCCTTTCCGAGGATCTGCTTTCCATTTTCGCCGAATTTCTCGCCCGGCCGCAAGTCAGCCGCGGTATTCGGTGGCCGGGACGCGGAGGAGCTTGAGGATGCGGCGTTGGAGGTCGGATAGCTCGGTGATGAACACGGTT
>DATKZH010000177.1:0-6220 GCA_035528065.1 Thermoguttaceae bacterium
ACGCCTCGGACACGTGGACGGCGAACACGCAGTCCCTGACGGCCGTCGCGTGGTACAGCGCGGTGACCCACTCTCGGGTCGGCGAGACGCTGCTGGAGATCCCCGACGACGGCCTGTTCACCGAGCCGCGGAAGAACGGCCTGGTTCGCCTTCGGATCATTTTCTCCGAGGCGATCGACCCGGCCAGTTGGACGCCGGACTCGGTTCGTGTGGCGGGCAACGGCCCGGGCGACGTGGCGGTGGACCTGTCGGGGATCGCGATCGCGACCTCGACGGCGGAGGCCGACACGGTGGGCATCATCGAGTTCACCCCGGGCCTGCCGAACGTGGGCCGCTACCTGGTTCAGATCGAGGGGGTCACGGACACCTCGGGCGGCGCGTTGACGGGGGACAACAACCGGATCATCACGGTCTTGTCGGGCGACTCTCGATCGGACGTTCGGATGCGCGGGGGCATCGGGGACATGAACTACGCCTGGTCGAACCAGGCCTCGGTGATCGATCCGCTCTCGTTGTCTCAGATCCGTTCGGACGTGAACCTGGACGGCCGCGTGAACGTCGGCGACCTGTCGATGATCTGGTACTTCTACAACAACTTCCCCGGCGCCGCGGGCATCAGCGACCCGGAGCTTCCTCCCCCGCCGGCGGGCGAGGATCCGCCGACGGTGCTGGCATTCGAGCGAAACGGCGGCGCGGTTCGGCCGTCGGAATTGAGCGCGGTGGGCATCGAGTTTTCGATGGACGTCTCGGGCTCTCTGGAGACCGAGGACCTGACGATCCACAACGACTCGCGGGGCCAGTCGGTTCCGCTGGCGGGCGTTTCGGTGACGTACGATCCGGCGACGGACACGGCCACCTGGGACCTGTCGGGCGTGGCGATCGAGCCGGGCTACCACACGGTGACGCTGTCGGGCGAAGGGGTGACGAACGGCGAGGGGCTTCCTCTGGCGGGTGGGGATTACTCCGAGAGCCTTCTGGTGGCGATTCCGGGGGACGTGAATCTGGACGGGCAGACGGACTGGTCGGACTTCACGACGGTCTCGGAGAACTTCGGCGCCGTCGGGGTGGGCTGGTCCGGCGGCGACGTGGACTACAACGGGTCGGTGGGCTTCGGCGATTACCTGCTGGTGAAGTCGAACCTGGGTCGCGGCGTGACGGCCCCGCCTCCGAGCGTTTCGGTTCCGGAGTCGTCGTGGCCGGAGGCGGCGGGTCAGGAGCTGACGTCCGCCTCGCCGACCCAGCCCGCGAGGCCGACGGGGACATCGCTTCTGGAGGCGTCGGCCGCGGCGCTTGTCGAGACGGCCACGTCTCGGCGTGAGGAGCCGATCGCCGCGGCGTCTGATTCTTCGGCGGAGCCTGGTCTTTCCGTGTTGTCAGCCGTCCCGGCGTTCGCGCCGGCCGCCTCGCAGCCGACGGAGTCGATTGACCCGTTGGCGGCGGCATCGTCGTCGGTGGAGGTTTCGCCCGCGGAGGGCGTCTCCTCTCTGTCGGCCGATCTCAGCCTGGACCTGATCGACGTGCTCCGGGCCGCCCGACTCCCCCTGCCGCTGGCGCCCTGACGCCGGCGGTTTCGGGGCGAAGCAGCGGGGGGTCTGGGATGAGTGTCGATTCCATTCTGCCGGTGGGGTTCCGCGTTCGGGATCGCCCGGGGGAATCGCTTGCCAAGCTCGCTCGATCACCTGAGAATATGCCGCGACGGCCCGGTGGCGGAATTGGCAGACGCTGGGGACTTAAAATCCCTTGCCTTTCGGGGCGTGCGGGTTCGAGTCCCGCCCGGGCCAGTATGGGCGGGCCGCACGGCGGTTCGCGGTGGCCAAGCTGGAGAACGGCTGATGCTGGATGTGGTGGAATCGCGGTTTGGGGAGGTGGCGCCTCGAGACGGCTTCTGCTCGCTGCGTTTCGTGGATGAGCGGCACGAGATGCTCAGCGTCCGCATGGACGTTCCGCAGCCGGTTGCGACGTCGCAGGACATCGGGGCGATGATCACGGTTCTGCGCGACGGCGGGATGGGCTACGCGGCGACGAGCGATCTGACGGTGGGGGGGCTGAAGAGGGCGGTGGAGGAGGCGTCGGCCTGGGCGCGCCTGTCGGCCGGGCGGAGCGTGGTGGACTTCTCGAAGATTGCCTGGCCGGCGCCCCGCGTCGAATACGAGGGTCCGGAGGCGATTCCCTGGGGCACGACGTCGCTGGAGGAGAAGTTCGACCTGCTCCGGCGCGAGTGTTCGCGGCTCAAGACGGACGGTCGGATCGTGGACTGGTCGTCGTTGCTGTGGCACACGACGCTGGAGACGCTGTACCTGACGGCCGGCGGCGAGTCATCCAGCGGCGGGCGGGTGCGGCAGCGGTTCCACTACCTGGTGCCGGGCCTGCGGGCGACGGCGAACGCGGCGGGCGACACGGTGACGCGGACGTTTGGGGGGCACGGCTACTACCGGCAGGCCGGGCTGGAGTTGCTGGAGGAACTGGGGTACCGGGAGGCTGCACCGCGGATTGCGGAGGAGGCGTTGGAGCTCCTGGCCGCTGCGAACTGCCCGTCGGAGAAGATGGACGCTCTGCTTGCACCGGACCAGATGGTCCTGCAGATCCACGAGTCGATCGGGCACCCGTTGGAGCTGGACCGGATTCTGGGCGACGAGCGCAACTACGCGGGCACGAGCTTCGTGACGCTGGAGATGCTGGGCAGCTACCGGTACGGGTCGGACCTGCTGAACATCACGTACGACCCCTCGCGGCCGGGCGAACTTGCCACGTTTGCCTGCGATGACGACGGGTTGACGGCGGAGAAGACGTTTCTCATTCAGGGCGGGATCCTGCGGCGGGCGTTGGGTGGCCTGACGTCGCAGGCCCGCAGCGGCCAGCCGGGCGTGGCCAACAGCAGGGCCTGCAGTTGGAATCGGCCGCCGATCGACCGGATGGCCAATCTCAATCTCGAGGCGGGCGACAGCACGTTGGAGGAGATGATCGCGGCGATTGACCGGGGCATTTACATGAAGAGCAACTGTTCCTGGTCGATCGACGACAGCCGGAACAAGTTCCAGTTCGGGTGTGAGTGGGGGCGTCTGATCGAGGGCGGCCAGTTGACAGACGTGGTGAAGAAGCCCAACTATCGGGGCATTTCGGCGACGTTCTGGCGGAGCCTGAAGAGGGTGGGGGACGAATCGACGTTCGAGGTGATGGGCGTCGGCGGCTGCGGCAAGGGGGAGCCGAACCAGGGCGTTCGAGTGGGCCATGCCAGCCCGGCGTGCGTGTTTTCGGACGTGGACGTGTTTGGGGGAGAGTGAGCCATGCAAGAGCGTTTCTACGAACTGGCGGACGAGTTGATCGCGAGGCTCCAGGGCGAGGAGGTGCTGCTGCTGAGCTTCTCCGGGGAGGAGTCGGACTTTGCCCGCTTCAACCGCAGCGCGATCCGGCAGGCCGGTGCGGTGGCCCAGCAGGAGCTGAGCATCGAGCTGATCCTCGGTCAGCGGCACGTTCGGTCGATGTGCACGCTGGCGGGTCAGGGAGAGATCGACGGGCCGCGCACCGCCGCGGCGCTGGAAGAGGCCCGCGAGAGGCTGCCACACGTGCCGGAAGACCCGCACCTGCTGTATGCCACGGAGGTGCGCAGCGGCGAGGCGATCGGCCAGAGGAAGCTGCCGGACCGCGGCGACGTCGTGGACGCGGTGCTGGTTGCCGGTGTGGGGCGGGACCTGGTGGGCCTGTATGCCGGGGGGGGGATCTTCGCCGGCTTCGCCAACTCGCTGGGGCAGCGGAACTGGTTCTCGACCTACACGTTCCACCTGGACTGGAGCTTCTACCACGCAGGCGACAAGGCGGTGAAGAGCTCCTTCGCGGGGTTTGAGTGGGACGAGGAGGCGTTCTCGCGGAAGGTGGCCACGGCCGCCGAGCAACTGGCGATTCTCTCGCGTCCGCCGAGAACGATCCAGCCGGGGGAATACCGGGTATACCTGACCCCCGGAGCGCTGCGGGAGTTCGTGCAGACGATAGCCTGGGGGGGCTTCGGGCTGAAGAGCCACCGCACGAAGTCCACCAGCCTGCTGAAGATGATCGAGGAAGGCGCGGCGCTGCATGCAGGGGTGACGCTCCGGGAGAACACGGCCGAGGGCATGGCACCGAACTTCACCGACAAGGGATTCGTCAAGCCGGACGCCGTCACGCTGATCGAGAGGGGGCAGTACAAGGACTGCCTGGTCAGTCCGCGGTCGGCCAAGGAATACGGGGCCCAGGCCAACGCGGGCGGGGAGTACCCCCAGTCGCTGGACATGGCGGCGGGCGTGGTGGATGCGAGCGAGATCCTCGAGCGGCTCGGGGACGGCATCTACGTAAACCAGTTGTGGTATCTGAACTACTCCGATCGGCCGGCGTGCCGGATCACGGGCCTGACGCGATTCGCGACGTTCTGGGTGGAGGGGGGCGAGATCGCGGCGCCGCTGAACGTCATGCGATTCGACGAGACGGCGTACCGGGTTCTTGGCGGGAACCTTCTTGGCCTGACGGCCGAGCGCGAGCTCCTGCCGAGCGGCGAGACCTACGGCTGCCGGTCGACGGACAGCGCCCGACTGCCTGGGGTTCTGGTGAAGGACTTCCGGTTCACGCTGTGAGCGGGGGCGAAGGGGGAGTCCAGGCCGGCGGGGGCAGGCTGCCAGAATCGCGCTCCGGGGGCTGCAAACCGACAAAGTGACATACATTTGTCGGGAACCAATCCCACGTAACCCAATTCCATGAAAACTGTTGCGGTCTCGTGGCACCGCGTTTGCACTCCAGTCCGGCGGAGTGCGGAAGCACTGAACGGTTTTGTCTGCGAGCGTCTGCAAGGCAGGAAGGAGCAACGAACATGACGGCACTATTCAGATGGCCAAGCGGCTGGGACCCGACCGGAACGCTGCGGCACATGCAGCGGGAGATGGACCGTTTGATGGGCCGCGACCTGTTTGCCGAATCGCGGAGCATCGGGGGGGGCACGTATCCGCCGGTCAACGTGCTGAACGGGCCGGAGGACATCCTGGTCCAGTGCGAGGTGGCCGGCGTGGAGCGTGCGGACCTCGACGTGTCGATCACGGGCGAGACGCTGGTGATCCGGGGCTCGAAGAAGCCGCCGGCCGATGCGGGGAAGGCACGCTTTCACCGTCGCGAGCGAGGCTTCGGCGATTTCAACCGCACGGTGGTCTTGCCGGACAAGGTCGATCCGGGCGCGGTGGAAGCTGAGTTGCACGCTGGCATTCTGAGCATCCGCCTGCCGAAGTCCGAGGCGGCCCGGCCGCGGCAGATCGAGGTCAAGTAGGCGTGGGCTCAGGCTCAGAAGGAAGGAGTCATTGTCATGGCGAAGAGAGAAGACAAGGCACGCGTTCAGGTGGGGCGGCCCTCGGAGGTCGTTGACGAGGAGACGTTCAGCCCCTTGGTGGACGTGTACGAGACGGAAGACGGCGCCACGATGCTGCTGGCCGAGGTCCCGGGCGCCAAGGCGGAGACCCTGGACATCCGGGTGGACAAGGGCGTGCTGACGATTGCCGCCGACGGCGCCCTGCCGGACGTATCGGAGGAGTACGTAAGGACCTACAGCGGTTTCACCGGCGGGAAGTACTTCCGGGCGTTCGCCCTGAGCGACGAGATCGACCGGGAGAGGATCGAGGCGTCGCTGGAGGAAGGCCTGCTGAAGCTACGTTTGCCGAAGGCCGCGGCGGCCGCGACACGCAAGATCGAGGTCAAAGAGATCTGACCCGACCCGGCCGGCCCGTGGGAGCCGGGCAATTGCTTCGGCCGGCCCGGCCGTCAGGTTGACATTCCCGGCGGCCGGGCCTACTATGCGCCGGAAGCGGAAGCGTTGACCATTGCACGCGGAGAAGGAGCGGCCCATGAGTTCTGAGCATGTTCTCGAGTTGACGGACGCGAATTTCCAGGAGGAGGTCATCGAGGCCGACGTTCCGGTCCTGGTGGACTTCTGGGCGGAGTGGTGCATGCCGTGCAAGATGCAGACGCCCACGGTCGAGGAGTTGGCCGCCGAGTTTGGCCAGCGTGTCCGGGTGGGCAAGGTGGATACCGACGCCAGCCGCGAAGTCTCCATGAAGTACGGGATCACGGCGATCCCGACGCTCATCCTTTTCAAGAACGGCGAGATGGAGAAGAAGTTCGTCGGCCTTCAGCAGAAGGCGGATCTGGCGGCGGCTTTGGAGGAAGCGTTGGCCGAATGAGGCCGCGTGCGGGCGCAGGTGCGCGGGCCGAG
>DATKZH010000178.1:0-16341 GCA_035528065.1 Thermoguttaceae bacterium
GAGGGCCAACACCAAGATCACCACCACGTGGACCACCGTGCTCACCAGCCAACTGGGCGTCTGGCGGATCAGGCCCCGGACCGATCGCCCGAACCAGCCGGCGGGCCGTCCCACCTCGATCCGGACCGCGCCGGCAGCCACGACGCTGCCGGCCGCTTGGGTCGCCTTGGCTCGGGCAGCCGTCTGGCCGGCAGTGGCGGCCGTCTGGTCGGCAGTGGCAGCCGAGGCGGAAGCGGCCGGCTGTGAGGCCGTTTTGCCCTCCGCGCCGGCTTCGGTCTGACGAGCGGCTTGGGTGTCTACCGCGGCCTGCGGCTTGGGCTCTACCGGGCCCTCCGGAGCGGCCTCGGTATTGGGGTCGGGCTTGGCGTCGCTGTTCGACTCAGGAGAAGGCTTGTCGGCCATCTCACGGGACTCCCCAGAAATTCACAAGACAGGATTCGCAGAATAGTGCGGAACGGATCTGACGCGCGGCCCACGGATGCCGCGCCCAAGCAGGGCGGATTATCGACTGCACGGTGCATTACGGTGCCAGGCATCTTGCCCGTGTCCTGGCGAGACGCCAGCGGCACCCGCGTCGTGCAGGCTTCTCCGCGCCCCGTCTAGCTGTAGGGTATCTCGATCGACACGCGAATGCAACGACCTGGAACCTGCGAATGGGTTCACGGCTCGGCGAAGAGCCGTCGGATGAGCTCCGCGGCACGGGCCGAGATCCCGGGGCTTTGGCTTTCGCGCGGCCCGGCGACGTTGAGGGTGTCGGCATGGGAGGCGGCGATCCAGTGGCGGATCTCTGCCAGATCGGGCGGGTGGTCCAGATCGACGACAAGGCAGGGCTTGCCGTGACGCGCGGCCAGCTCTTGGGTCAGCGCCGTTCCGCCCTTCAGCTCGCCGCGATAGAGGATCAGCGTGGCATCGCTCGCGAGCACGTTCCTTTCGGTCCGGACGTAGTATTCGGGCGAGCCGGTCTCGGTCAGCTCGTAGCAGGAAGGAATCGTGCCGTCTTCGGCCAATCGTCCGCGCGGACACCAGCCGCCGTGCGGAATGCCCAGCTCGATCGCCGCGTCCAGGGCCCCGCGGTCCACGCCGCTCTGACCACCGGAGACGATCTTCGACGGGCCAGCGGCGCTTGCTTCGCTGTCGTCGCTCATCGATCCCCTAGCGCGGATTGTTCATACGGTGGCCTTGTAGCACAGGCATCTTGCCTGTGTTGGCAATGCCACAGGCTGGAAGCCTGTGCTACAGCGTTGGTGAATAGTCCGGGTTAGCGTTGATACAGCGAGGCAGGGCGTTGGCCTATGTTGGCCGCCGGCGGATCGTCGGGTAGGAGGAGCTTCATGCCGGGCGTCAGGTAGTTGAGATCGTTGAGGCTCGTGCCCAACCGGTCCTTGTTCAAGGTGACGATCTCCGTCCAGCGAGTGGCCTTGCCGAGCTCGTAGCGGGCGATGTTGAACAGGTTGTCGCCTTCCTGCACCACGTACACTCGGCCTCCGTCAATCGGCGAGTGCGTGCCGCCGCCTAGCGTGCGCCGCTCTCGCGCCTCGCGATGCGCGGGCTTGGGACACAGATCGGGATAGGCCTCGTCGAGCGCCGTGGCGGTCGGGGCCAGGATCTCGTCGCCGAGTCGGAGCCGGTCCGGGTCCGACACCTTCGCCCGGTTGTGGTGCGCCAACGCCTTGAAGTACGCGCCCGTGCCGTAAAGCTTCTCGGAGATCGTCCAGTAGTTGTCGTTTGGCTGGACCACGTACGTTCCGTTCTTACCCGGCGAGCTCACCGCGGTATCTTGCCGGCCCAGATGGCTGAGCCCCGTGGGCTGACTGGCAAGCGACGGGCGGGTGGGATCAGCTTGGGTAGCGCCCGAGTCGGAGGCCCACTGTCGGGCCGTGTCCCTCGGGAGCGAGACCCGGCTACTGGGATACTGCTGGGCGAGGTCGCTTTGACGGGAGGACGAGCTTGACGGCTCGGCTTGGCTTGTGCCGGGCGAGGGGTGGGGCACGGCTTGGAAGGTGGCGGGCGGACCGGCGATCGGCGTCGGCACGGACGCCTCCGCGGCACGGTCCCGCAAGGATTGGGGCGGTTGATACGCGTACCCGGCTTCGCCCGAGGACTGGGTTGGCCCGGCGTCCGCGCTCTCGCGCGCCCCGCCCGTCTCTCCTCGCAACGGGTTCTGTTGGCCAGACCGCTGGCCCCAACGGCTTGGCTGCCGCGGGTCGGGTGGAGATGTACGGGCGCCTTCGTCGCCCGCCAGATCGGGCCCTACGGCATCCGCCACGTCCGAGGTCCCGGGCTGATCGTACTCGCTGGCGGTCTGCGAGGAGGACCTTGGAAACCGATCGTATTTCTGGTCGTCAGTCGACACGGTGCCGGGGGTTTGACCGGCTTGCGACGCCCCGGCGGGTGAATCGGCGGTTTGCATGCCCCGGTAGCCGGCGTACCGGTCCGCCGGGGGCGCCGAAACGAGCTTCGGCGGGAAGGACGGGGGCGACGACGGCACCGGGAAGCTGTAGCTATTCTCCCCGGTTTGCTCACCTTCCCCCGCCCCACCCCAGGAAGCGGGACCGGTCGGGGGATCGTCCTGCACCACCTCGTCCGAGCCGTTGTTGGCCGACACGGTCGCGCCAGTCCAACGGGGGGCCAGGCTCTGGGGGTCAGGCTCCTTCGTGTCGGCGGTCTCCTTGGCTTCCGTGCCTGAGCCTGTCGTCGCGGCGGAGGCCTCGGAACCGTCGTCGGCCGAGGTCAGTCGGTTGTACGTGACCACGGCGAACACGACCAAGAGGACGAAGATTACGCCCAGGCCGATCTTGGCCTCTCGGGCCATGCGGGACCGGCCCGCGTCTTCTTGGTCCTCGTCGTGGTCCTCGTCGAAGGACTCGAAATCCCCTTCCGGCCGCTCGTCGCCGGCCTCGCTATTCTGGTAGTGTCGACGCTTCCTGGACATCGTGCATGCCTGCCTTTCTTTTGGGGGCCGACTGACCGCGGCAGATCGCTGCGGGCGTGGGTCGGCCCGTGAGCCAGCTCGTTACGTCTCGATCTCCTCGTATTTTCGCTCTCGAGTTACACTCTCGAGGCAACTCGCAACTTCGCACTGGAGGCCCGGGGATTCCGGTCGACCTCCTCCGGACTGGGCCGAATCGGCTTTCGGGTGAGGACCTCGTACCGCTCGTCGTCGCGGAACGCCTCTTTGACGCGGCGATCCTCCAGCGAGTGGAAGCTGATCACCGCGAAACGGCCCCGGGGCCGGAGGCAATCGGGCATCCGCCGCAAGGCGATCTCCAGGGATTTCAACTCGTCGTTCACCGCGATCCGGAGGGCCTGGAACGTCCGCGTGGCCGGATCGATCCCACGCCCGACGCGGGACCTGGGCACGTTCTGCCGGACCAGCTCGGCCAGCTCGGCAGCCGTCTCGATCGGCTTCTCGGCACGCCGACGCACGATCGCCCGCGCGATCCGACGGCTGTATCGCTCTTCCCCGTACCGGTGGATCAACTCGGCCAGGTGTTCCGCGCTGAGCCGGCTCACCAGGCGCGAGGCGGGCTCGCCGCGGGTCGGGTCGAATCGCAAGTCGAGGGGGCCATGGGCCGCGAAGCTGAAGCCTCGTGTGTGGTCGGCCAGTTGATCGCTCGACACGCCCAGGTCCATCAGCACGCCGTCCACTTGCTCGATCCCCAGCCCGCCCAACACCTCCGGCAGGTCGCAGGTGTTGGCGTGTACCGGCTCGACCGGCAGCCCTGTCAAGTTCTTCTCGGCCGCGGCCACGGCGGCGGGATCGCGATCCAAGGCGATGATGCGTCCGTCCGGGCCGACGCGGTGAGCCAATGCGCGGGTGTGGCCGCCGCCGCCGAGTGTCCCGTCGACGATCACCCCGCCGGGGCGTGGATCGAGCCAGCGGACGATTTCGTCCAGCATCACGGGCACGTGCACCGGGGGCGGATCGCTCATAGAGCGCTCCTTGGACGCAGGCACGGTGTCTCGCCGACGTCCAGTGCGGATGGACGGATGCCGACGGCGCCTGGCTCGGCTCGACGCTTGGATGCAGCCAGCCGGCGCGGGACCGCGACCGGGAGTGTCGACGGATAGCTTGTCAATCGATAAGTGCCGTCAGCGTGGGATGCTGCGGAGGTGCAGTCGTCGAGAAGTCGGGTGGGAGGGAACACCCGACCTCAGGCACCTCCTTGTGCCTGTGCGAGGTTGGATGCCGGGGGTCAACTCGTCGGGAGGCGACGAATGGCTCCGCGTTTCGCAGCCGGGGGGCCTCCATCCCTCCCGTACTCGTGAGAGCGGGCCCCGACCGTCCAGGCGGGGAGGACATCGGTCGGTGGCCGATAACCGACGTCCCTGTTCTCACGCATGGCGAAAGGACGGACGAACGCGCGTATCTGCTCCTTGTGGTTCTCGGCCGGGGTCTGCTCGAAGACCGGCCGGTTGTCTCTCCAGGGCGAATTCATCCCGAGCCGCCGAACGCGGCCTCGGCGATTTGGTCGTAACTTGCCCGCTTCTCGGCCAGGTACACGTCCCAACGGCCCGACGCCCACAGCTCGACGTGGTCCTGGACCCCCAAAAGCACCACATCCTTCCCCAATTGGGCCAACTCGGCCAAGTCGGCCGGGATGCGGACACGGCCCTGTCGGTCCAGCTCGACTCGTTGCGTCCGGGCGTAGAACAGCCGGGTGAAGTCGCGTACCTCCTTTTGGGTTGGCGAGGCCTGGGCGAGTCGCTCTGCCAGCCGCTGGATGGCTCCTTCGGCGTAAATGGCCAACGATCCGTCGGTGCCCGGGGCCACGTAAAGCACCCCCGAATCTGGGCACCCCAAGGCCTCTCGGAGACGTTTGGGGATGGCGACACGAAGCTTCTCGTCAACCGAGCGGGTAAACGTCCCGGTAAGGAGCATGTTTCACCATAAATCCCCACTTGTCCCCAATAGCGCCCAAGAATAGCTACTTCCCCACACGCGTCAAGCTGGCTTTCCGTCGCCGTATCGCAGCTCCGTCGAGGCGATTTTGCGTAGCCCCAAACGATCACATGACTTCCATCGATTCTTGGTGACGCAAGTTGCCCCGGATTTTTTTTCCCCGCTTGGGCTCAACTTCCCACCAGCGATTCCCAGAGGTCTTGATAGGCAGCCACCATCCGGCTCAAAGTGAACGCGCTCTGGACACGCAGCCGATTCTTGCGGCCCAACTCCGAGGCAAGCGCCCGGTCGGACACGAGCGCAACCAGTTTCTCAGCAAAGGTTTCCGTATCGCCGTACCGGACGATCTGGGCGTCGGCCGCGGGCCCAAGCAGCTCCCGGACCCCCTCCACGTCGGTCGCCAGCACAGGGAGCCGGCTGGCCATTGCCTGCAAGACCGCGTTCGGCATTCCCTCCCAGAGCGAGGGAAGCACCAGCAGATCGCTCGCGGCGAGGATCTCGGGCACGTCGCTCCGCCAGCCGGCCAGTTGCACTCGGTCGAAAATCCCGCGCTGCCGGCACGCAACCTCGATCGCCCCCTGCTCCGGCCCTTTTCCGACCAGGAGCAGATCGCAGTCCGGCAGCCGCTCCAGCCACAAGGGGGCCGTCTCCAAGAGCCATCGCACTCCCTTCTGTCGATCGAGCCGGCCCACGTAGGTGACCACACGGCGACCGGCTCGCAGACCGAATGCCTCGAGGTTGGCCGGCTGGTCGGCCGGGTAGCGCTCTACATCGATCCCATTGGGGATGACGACGAGCTTGTCGGCCGGCAATCGGGCTCGCTCGGCCGAGAACCTTGCCACGGCTTGGCTGACGCAAACGTGCCGATCCACCAGCCCCGCCGTGAGACGATCGATCCAAAGGTGCCAGCGGCTGTGCCGTTCGGCCACTCGTATCGCCGAGACGACGCGCCGCACGCCTGCCCGCCGGGCCGCGATCCGTCCGATGACGTTCGCGTGGAACAGGAACGTTTGGACGAGGTCGGGCTTCTGCTCTACCAGGAGCCGTTTCAACTGCCCGAGGGCCCCCGGGATCTGCCAGCTACGACGGACCCCCAAGCAGTGGACCTTGATGCCCGCGGCTTCCAGCGACGGCACGCACGAGGCCTCATCCGACTCGGGCCGCGGCTGAAGGCAGTAGACGACCGGCTCGAAGCGTGCCGGGTCTAGTCGGGTAGCCAGCTCGACCAGGGCCCGTTCCGCCCCGCCGACGTCAAGCTCCGTGATACAGAGTGCGACTCGGATCTTCCCCATTTATGGTGACCGCGCGGCTCGCTGATGTGGCCCCGTGATCCTATCCCCTGCTGACCCCGTCGCCCCGTCACCCCGTCACCCCATCACCCGGTCACCCGGTCACCCGGTCACCCCATCACCCGGTCACCCCATCACCCCATCACCCCGTCACCCCGTCACCCCGTCACCTCCCCCGCCCCTGCCCTTCGTCAGGCCGGGTGCTTATACTCACTTGTGCCAGGACGGTAAAGCTCAGCTCCGAAGGAACCAGACGAGGGCCGATGTCCGCGCTTGCCCAATACGACTACGAGCTGCCTCACCACTTGATCGCGCAGTCGCCGGCTCCGCATCGGGCGGATGCCAGGCTGATGGTGGTGGACCGATCGCGCAACTCCTTGGCGCACAAGCACATCCGCGACCTGCCCGAGATACTCCGTCCGGACGATTGCCTGGTGCTCAACGACACGCGGGTCGTCCCCGCCCGGCTGGTTGGCTTCCGGACCCGGACGGGTGGTCGCTGGGAAGGGCTCTTCCTCGAGTCGAACGACCAGGGTATCTGGCGCGTGATGTGCAAGACCCGCGGGAGACTGGCTTCCGGCGAGACGATCACGCTCCTGAACGCTCAAGGGCACGAAGACGTCCTGCTCCACCTCGGCGCGCAGGAGCCGGACGGGGGCTGGATCGTCCGGCCCGAGTCGGACGAGGAGTGGTTCACCCTGTTGGAGCGCGTGGGTCGCGTCCCGCTTCCACCATACATCCGCAAGGGCGAGATGATCGAGGCGGATCGGAAGAGATACCAAACGGTCTTTGCAAGAAGCCCCGGCGCCGTGGCGGCCCCCACCGCCGGGCTGCACTTCACCGAGCCGCTGCTCCGCCGCATCGAGCAGCAAGGGACGAGGCTCTGCTGGATCACCTTGCACGTTGGCGCGGGAACCTTCCGCCCCATCGAGACCGACCGGCTGGCCGATCACCGGATGCACGCCGAATGGGCACACATCGGCCACGAGACGGTGGCCCGAATCGAGGCATCTCGAAGCCGGGGGGGCCGGGTGCTGGCCGTAGGCTCCACGTCGCTCCGGGTGCTGGAGACGGCCGCTGCCGACGGCGTCCTGAAGCCCTTTGCCGGCCAGACCGACCTGTTCGTGCGCCCTCCGTACCAGTTCCGGGCGGTCGATGCCTTGATGACCAATTTCCATCTTCCGCGGACGACGCTGTTGGTCCTGGTCCGCACCTTCGGCGGAGAGGAGCTGATGCGTCGGGCCTACGAAGAGGCGATTCGCGAGGAGTACCGCTTTTACAGCTACGGCGACGCGATGTTGATCCTCTGATCCTACGCTTCGCCACGGCTCCCACGCCGGCGGCTCGCCGGTCGGCCTACGGGCTCGTATACTTGGGGGACGCCCAACGCTTCGGAAGCAACCCACCGACATTCAACACAGAGAGGATTCGCCCGTGGCACAAGTTCTGACCGAACGTGTCCTGGTGGTCCCCACCAAGGTGTTCCACCGGCTGGGGCACTTTCAAGGCTTCACCCGCGACATCGACCGCTACCTGGACGACCTATTCAGCCCGGAACACGTCAGCTATCGCCCCCGTCACGAAGTGGAAGAGGACCCCGGCTTCAAGCAATTGATTCCCTACGTGATCTTCCGCTATCGGGACGGAGACGGTGGCCAGATGGTCTTCCAGTACACGCGGGGGACCGGCCAGGGCGAAGGCCGCCTGCATCGTAAGCGGAGCGTGGGGATCGGCGGGCACATCTCGGCCATCGACGCAGATTCCGACGCGAATGGGAACCCCTACGAAGAGGGGATGCGGCGCGAGCTGGAGGAGGAAGTGATCGTCGAGACGTCCTACACGGCCCACTTGGTCGGCCTGATCAACGACGACCAGACCGAAGTGGGCCGCGTACACCTTGGCGTGGTGCATCGCTTCGACGTCGAGGACCCCGCGGTGCGTCCCCGCGAGGACGAGATCATCGAAAGCGGCTTCCGGCCCGTGGAAGAGATCCTCGCCGACTTATCGGGCTTTGAGACTTGGTCGGTGATCTGCATGGAGGCGTTGTTCGGGCCGAAGTGACCACCGTCCGGCCTTCCGGCTTCCGCTGCACGGCGACCATCCAGTTGAGCTGCGAGAGCCATGCCGAAGAAGCTGGTCTACCTGGATAATCACGCCACCACCCGGGTCGATCCCCGGGTGGTGGAAGCGATGCTGCCCTGCTTCACCGAGACGTTCGGAAACCCCGCCAGCACGAACCATCCGTCCGGTTGGGCGGCCAAGGAGGCGGTCGACGCGGCCAGAGAGTCGATCGCCACCGGCGTCGGGGCCCGGGCCACGGAGATCGTGTTCACCAGCGGGGCCACCGAGAGCAACAACCTGGCGATCCGCGGCGTCGCCGAGGCGCCGCGGTCGGGTGGCAAGCATCTCGTTGCCGTGGCAACCGAGCATCCCTCGGTGCTCGATCCTCTCGAAAGGCTCCGCGGCGGGGGCTGCGACGTGACGTACTTGCCCGTCATCCAAGCCCCGGACGAGCAAGCCGGCCGCCTCCTGCCCGAGCAAGTCGCCGACGCCATCCGCGACGACACGATCCTCGTGTCGGTGATGCTGGCCAACAACGAGATCGGGGTGATCCAGCCTTTGGAAGCGATCGGACGCACGTGCAAGGAGCGGGGAGTGCTCCTGCATGCCGACGCCGCCCAGGCGGTGGGGAAGATCCCGGTCGATGTCGGGCAGCTCGGCGTCGACCTGATGAGCTTCTCCGCCCACAAGATGTACGGGCCCAAGGGGATCGGCGCCCTGTACGTCCGTCGCGGCGTGCCGCTGGTGCGACTGGAACCGCTGATTCTCGGGGGCGGACACGAGCGCGGACTGCGGAGCGGGACGCTCAACGTGCCCGGGATCGTCGGGTTCGCCCGGGCGATCGAGTTGTGCCTGGAGGAAATGGAGGCCGAGGCCCGGCGGCTGCGGGCGTTGCGAGACCGGCTGTACGAGGGCCTGGTTGCCGCGGTGTCCGACGTCGAGCTGAACGGCCCGGCGCTGTCGCTTTCCGATTTGCGGCTCCCCGGGAATCTGAACTTGAGCTTCGCCCGTGTCGACGGCGAGGCCCTGCTCTTGAGCACGCCCGGCGTGGCTGCCAGCTCGGGTAGCGCTTGCACCACGACGACGCCGGAGCCGAGCCACGTGCTGCGAGCCCTGGGACTCCGTGACGAGCGGGCGCGGAGCAGTGTCCGGTTCGGCTTGGGCCGGTTTAACTCGGCCGAGGACATTGAGCGGGTCATCGAGGCGATCCGCGACGCGGTCACCCGACTCCGGCGAATGGGCAGCTTCCCCGTGGCAAGGACCGACGGGTAGCGAGCGCCGCTTGCGGTCCAAGCGTGGGGCCCGGTTCCCCCAAAGACGGGTGTTCGCGTCGCCTCTCCGACGCCTTGGCTGGCGGGCCCCGGTGGAGTACGATAGGGGAGTGCTGCCAGAAGCACCCGATCAAGTATTCTACGAACACAGGAGCGAACGAGACCCATGGCAGTCACGTTGACTGAGGCCGCCAGCGGCCAAATTCGGCAGATCTTGGAAGCCGAGAAGCGGGAAGAGGCGTTGGTGCGGATGTTCATTGTTGGAGGCGGTTGCAGCGGCCTGCAATACCACATGGCCTGGGACGGCGAGTTCGACCCCGAGGTCGATGCCCGCTACGAACAGGACGGCGTGTCCCTGGTGACCCGAAAGAAACTGGCGCTGCACCTGGACGGGACCACCGTTGACTATCACGACGGCCCCACTGGCGGCTTCATCGTGGAGAACCCGAACTACCCGAACACGGGCGGTTGCCCCGGCTGCGGCGGGCACTAGGGCATTTGGCTTCAGACAGTTGCCGCAAATGAGTGAAGTCTGTGGGGTTCAGGACTTGGAGTTCCACGTCTACACGTGAGTCCTGAACCCCGAACCCTGACCGCCGGACTCTCGGCTCGGTCTGGGCCGCCGTTCGTCGAGCCCGTCATCGTGCCTGGTGACGAGGCGGCCCCGTCAGCCGTTGACCTCTGGGAAGACCTCGCCTCACCCCGTCGCCCCGTCACCCCCTCACCCATCGGCCTCCGGGAAGATCATCGCGTCGGCGAAGGCCCACTGGAAATCGGGGTCCGTCGAGAGGTCGACGTGCTCGGTCCGCCGGGCCAGTTCCGCGGCCATCTCCCTAGCCCGGACCGAGACGGCCACCAGCCGGGCACCGGCCAGCGACGTGTTTCCTTGATAGCGGATTCGGTGGCGAGGGATCTCGCACGGCAAGAGCCCAATCCGCTGGGCGTTGCTCCGCCGGATGAAGTTGCCGAAACCGCCGGCGATCAGCAGGGCCTCGAGATCCTCGGGCTGTAGCCCGGCCCGCTTCAATAGGATCGAGATCCCGGCGCGGATCGCCCCCGAGGCCAACTGAAGTTGTCGCACGTCCCGCTGGGTCAGCACGATCGGCCGGCCCGTCCCCGAGTCGGCCTCCCACACCACGACGAACGAGATCTCGCCATCGCAGGAAACGACCCGGCGGCGCAATTCGGGCGGGAGGTCGTCCGGCAGCTCTTCGGGCGGGTGCATGCGTCCTTGCGGGGTGAGAATCCCGTGCCTCAGGAGCCCTGCCGCCAGATCCACGAGCGCGGAGCCACAGAGGCCGACCGGCGGCGTGTCGCCGATCACGTTGGTGCGGACCCGGCCGTCGAGAATTACCTTCTCGATGGCCCCGATGCTGCCCCGCATGCCGTGCGTGATCCGCGCCCCTTCAAAGGCAGGACCGGCCGCGGTGGCGGCGGCGGTGAGTTGGCCCCCGGCCGAGAGCACGATCTCGCCGTTGGTGCCGATGTCGACCAACAAGGTCGGCCCTTCCGCTCGGGCAAGACCGGTGGCGAGGATGCCCGACACCGTGTCGCCCCCCACGAAACCGCCGATGATCGGCAGCACATAGGCCCTCCCTCGCGGATGGACCCGCAGTCCCAGCTCGCTCGCCTCGACAAGCAAAGGACTGCCCGTCGCGGGGACAAACGGCATTTCGCCCAGGTAGCGCGGATCGATCCGGCAGACGAGGTGCAGCATCGTGGTGTTGCCCGAGAAGGTCAGCTCGTAGATCCGCCGGCGCGCGATCCCCGCCCGGTCGGCCAGCTCGCCGATCATCTCGTCGCAGGCCTCGACCACCGCCCGGTGAAGCTCGGCCAGACCCCGGGAGTCTTCCCTGGTGTGTTGGATGCGTGTGACCACGTCGTCGCCGAACGCGGTTTGCGGATTCAGTCGCGAGGTGACCGCCAACTCCCGGTCGGTGCTCAAGCTGACGAGCATGGCGACAAGCGTGGTGGTGCCCACGTCGAACGCGACGCCGAAGCACTCC
Organism: Thermoguttaceae bacterium; assembly: GCA_035528065.1. Taxonomy (GTDB): domain Bacteria; phylum Planctomycetota; class Planctomycetia; order Pirellulales; family Thermoguttaceae; genus DATKZH01. The sequence goes on from DATKZH010000178.1 coordinate 11,531, forward strand.
GACGCGGTGTCTCCCGGCTCGAAGTCGATCAATCGTCGCTCGGCCAGGACCGCCGTGCCGCGGAATCCCCCTCGGCGGAGTCGATCGGGGATCTCCCGCACTAAATCGAGGCCCACGTCGAACGGCCCCAGCGCTTCCTGCAAGCGGACCAGGTCGGGCTGGTCGCTGCCGCGCGCGGCCGGCGGCAACTCGACGTATTGCTTGCGAATCGCCGGATCGGTGGCCGCCTGCGGCGAGCCTTCCGAGCGGACAAGGATCTTGTGATACGACGCCAGGACCGAGGTCTCGGGAATCTCCACCGTCATCGGCCCCGAGACCAACGACTGGCAGGCCAGGCGCAGGCCCCGTGCCAGATCCTCGGCGGTCAGCGCGTTTTGCTCCACGGCGTTGGGCTCACCGGCCCCGCGCCGCACGACGACCCGGCACTTCCCGCAGACTCCCTCGCCACCGCACGGCATGTCGAGCGCGATCCCGGCCCCGGCAGCCGCCTCCATCAGCTTCGTCCCCTCGAGCACGTAGACACGCTTTCCCAGGGGCTCGAAGATCACCGGGACTTCCGATTCTCGCGTCACGATTGCGCCTCCACTCGTCGCTCTGCCATGGCCTTCGTAGCGCGCATTTGTCGTGCAGGAGTCGACAAGAACGCCCGTCCAGGCTATCACACTCAACACCACCGGACAATCGCAGCGGCACGGCCCTCGATGCCCCGTTCCAAGTGGGGCTGGGCATCCGACCGAGGCGAGAGTCCAGCGGTCAGGGTGCGCGGTTCAGGGGCCAGGACTCACGTGTAGACGTGGAACTCCAAATCCTGAACCCCGCAGACTGGACTCACTGGCAGCAACTTTCCGAAGCCAGGTACCCTAATCGCCGGCAACTTCTGCCTCGCCCTCGCGCTCCGCGAGCAGTTCGACGAACTTGCTGGCGGTCGGCGTAAATACCTTGCGTTGGCGATGGATGATTCCCAGCGGGCGTACGAGCGGCGGCGCGATCAGCCGGACCGCGACCAGCGAGCCGGTCTCGGTCTCCTTGCGCACGGTCGGCTCGGGCAGAATGCTCGCCCCCGCCCCGATCTCCACGGCCTGCTTGATCGTCTCGATGTTGTCGAACTCCATCACCACCCGGATCGGAACGGAACGCTGCCGAAGATACCGGTCGATCTCCTTGCGGATCGAGAGGTCGCGATCGAACGCCACGAAATCCTCGTCCCGGAGGTGTTCCACGGTGACCGTCTTGCGGTCGGCCAGATGATGCTGCGGATGGCAGACGAGCACCATCCGCTCCGACCGGAGCGGAACCACGCTGATCTCCGGCGAAGCGATCGGATAGGAGACGATGCCCAGATCGACCTCGGAATTGAGCACCGCCTCGTAGACCCTGTTGGGACGGAGGAATTCGAGCCGCACTCGGGCCTTGGGGTAGCGCCGCATGAAATCCTGCATCGTGCGGCTCATGTCGTGAAGCCCCACCGAGTAGATCGACGCCACGCGGACCATCCCCGTGATCTCCTGCCTCAGCGACCGCACCCGCGCTTCCACCGCGTCGTACGCCTCGAGCACTTTGCGAAACCCCTCGTAGCAGGCCTGCCCCTCCGAAGTGAGCACAAAGGGCCGTTTGCTCCGGTCGATCAACTGAACGCTGAAGTGCTGCTCCATGCGCCGGACCGACTGCGTCGCCGCCGACTGGCTCACGTCGTTGGCCGCGGCCCCGCGGGAGAAGCTCTGGTGCTGGACCACGTCGCAGAAGATCCGCAGTGTTTCAAGGTTCATGGGGGCATTTTACCATAAGCAGAACTTATGTTCAAGTGGTATAGCACCACGAATCCTGCAACAGGCCGACTTTCGATCGCAGGCCCGCGGCTAACAGGGAGCCGATGAGATGGCCGGCTGCCTGGCAGCCCCCATCGGGGTCATCAGGCGTGGTTCGCGGCGCCGGACTCCGCCTCGAATTTGGGTCGTGAAGCGAGACTCGTCAGGTTTGGCCTCGATTCGCTGGGCGGATGGTGTGAGCCGCCGCAAGGAGGTGGGCAGGTGCGGACCGCACGGGCGGTCTCGAGACCGATCGCCAGCCGCTCCCCTTGACCCGGCCGCGAATTCTTGTATTATTATATTGATACAATACTGGCCGGCGCAAGTGGCCACCCGCGGTGGACCGACACGTGCAAATCCACATCACCTCCAACGACGGCGTCCCGATCTACCTTCAGATCGTCAACCAGGTGAAGTACCTGGTGGCCTCGGGCAGGCTTGCGCCCGGGGAGGAGCTTCCGCCGATCCGGGTGTTGGCCGAGCAGTTGCTGGTCAATCCGAACACGGTCGCCCGGGCCTATCGCGAGTTGGAGACGGCCGGCGTGGTCACCAAGCGTCGCACGGCAGGCACGTACGTCTCCCGGCGCGGCTCGCCGTTGGACCGCCGGGAGCGGCTGAGAATCCTCGCCGGGCGGGTCGACGCGCTATTGGCCGAGGCCCGGCAAATGGACGTCCCCATCGACCAGGTGCTCGAACTGATCCGTCGCCGAGAGGAAGCGATGCAGCGCGGCGCCAACGAGGAGTGACGTGATGAGTGACGCGATGACTAACGCGGCGGCTCACACCATGAGGGACATGGGCGAAGCGGACTGCGAGACGGTCGTCCAACTCGACGGGGTTACCCGGCGATTCGGCTCGACGACCGCGCTCGAGGGCGTGAGTCTCCACGTGCCCCGGGGCACGGTTTTTGGGCTGGTCGGTGTCAACGGCGCGGGCAAGACGACGCTGTTGAAGCACGTGCTCGGTCTGCTGAAGGCGCAAACGGGCCGAGTGCGCGTGTTCGGGCTCGATCCGGTGGCCGATCCGGTGGGCGTGTTGTCGAAGATCGGTTACCTGTCCGAAGAGAAGGACTTGCCCGACTGGATGCGGGTGGACGAGCTCGTCCACTACAGCCGGGCCTTCTATTCGAGCTGGGACGATCGCTACGCCGAAGAGCTGCGCCAGGCGTTCGAGCTGGATCCGGCCAGGAAGATCAAGCAGCTCTCCCGGGGACAGCGTGCGCGGACCGGGCTGCTGGTTGCCTTGGCCCATCGTCCCGAGATCCTGGTGCTCGACGAGCCTTCCACCGGGCTGGACCCGATCGTGCGTCGCGACATCCTGGCGGCCATCATCCGCACCATCTCGGAGGAAGGCCGCACCGTGCTGTTCTCTTCCCATCTGCTGGACGAAGTGGATCGGGTGTGCGATCACGTAACGATGATCGACCAGGGCCGGATCGTCCTCTCCGGCGAGCTCGACCGAATCAAGGGCAGCTACCATTGCCTGACGGTCCGCTTCGACACACCGCAATCCGGCCCGCCCACGATTACCGGCGCCCTGGCTTGGCAGGGGGCCCGGCACGAGTGGACTGCCGTGTGCAACGGCCGACTCGGCTCCCTTCAGGCGGCCGTGGCCCAGGCCGGCGCCCGGATCGTCGACCAGCGGGCGCCCTCGCTCGACGAGATCTTCGTGGCCCAGGTCGGCAGGGAGTGTCCCGCGTCGGAGGAGGGCGAGTAGACCATGCACTCACCGGCAATCGGAGTGCGTTGGCAGCTTTGGCGACGGCACCGCTGGTGGTTCGTCGCGGGCGTGGCCTACTTCGCGGAAGTGTTCACGCTGTGCCACGCGCTCCCGTCAGGCATGGCCTTCGTCCCCTTCAAGTTCGCCATGTCTCTCCCCTTGCTGGCCGGGCTCGCGCTGTTGATGGCCGCTTTCGCGTACGCGACGGACGCGGACGTTGCGGGCAAGGAGTCGGCCTTTCCAGCGCGGATGTTTACCTTGCCGATGACGACCCGCGCCCTGGTCGGCTGGCCGATGTTGTATGGAACGGTGGCCATCGCGCTGGGTTGGCTGGCCGTGGCGAGCTTGGTCTTGCGTCCCGGCGGGATGAACGCGCCGTTGTGGTGGCCGGCGGTCTTGGCGGCGGGCTGCCTGGCGTGGGTCCAGGCGTTGGCGTGGCGGCCGTTCGGCCTGCCCGGGCTGCGCATGGTGGCGGCGGTCGTGCCGATCGGCGTGCTGGTCGCGATCTCCGGTCTTCGCTGGCTGGCTCACCTGCCGGAGCCGGTCGTCGCCTTGGTGCTCGTCTCGTCAATTCTGCCGGCCTACGTGGTGGCCGTGGCCGGAGTCGCCCGGGCCCGGCGCGGTGACCAGCCCGACTGGCAATGGCTGTCCGCGTGGGCGAGGGCCGTTGCCGGCTGGTTCTCGCTGCGTGGGCGGTCGTTCGGTTCGCCGTCGCAGGCCCAGGTCTGGTTCGAGTGGCGACGCGGGGGGCTTGGCCTTCCGATCGCTGTCGGCCTGATGATCCCGTTCGTGGTCGCGTTCGTCCTCGTCAATCGACACAACCCGCGACATGCGCCGGGGTCGCCCTTCCGATCGCCGTTCCTTCTCTTGGTCGTTCCGCTGCTGGCCCCGGCGTTGCTCGGCGGCGGTTGGGGAAACTGCGGAGACCCTCGCAGCAAGCTGGCGATCCCCGCCTTTCTGGCCACTCGGCCGATGACCTGCGCCGGGCTGATCTGGGCCAAGATGAAAGCCGCGGCAATCAGCGCGGCCATCGTTTGGGCGATGACGCTGGCGGCACTGATGCTGATCGTGCTGTTGACGGGATCGTGGGCCGAGCTGGCGGGGCAATGGGCCGCGCTGACCAAGGACTTCTCGGCGCTAGAGAAGACGGCCATCGTAGCCCTGGGCGTTGTCCTCCTGCCTATCGCCACCTGGAGGCCGATGATCGCCAACATGTACGTCGGTTTGGCCGGGCGGAACTGGGTGAACGTCGTCGCGGTGTTCGTGATGGTTTTGCCGCCGGTGGCG
>DATKZH010000179.1:0-14053 GCA_035528065.1 Thermoguttaceae bacterium
CGACTCGGGCTACCGGGGGCCGATCGGCATCCTGGACCACGTCGCCGAGGAGGACTCCGAGGTCGTGCTCCGCCGCAACCTCCAGGGGCTCAAGACGCTCCTCGAACGGCTCGGCGACGCCGAGGCGCTCAAGACGTACGCCGACTGACGAGTCCCGGCGCATGACCAAGACGCCCGTCATCCGCGCAAGCTGGTACGACTACCCCCAGTACTACGACCTCGCCTTCCGCGGCGAGACGCGGCTGGAGGCGGACTTCATCGAGGCGGCGGGCCGGAAGTATTGTGCGTTCAACGTGCGGCGGCTGTTGGAGCCGGCCTGTGGCACGGGGCGGCTGATCGCCGAGCTGGCTCGCCGGGGCTACCGGATGACGGGCTTCGACCTGAGCCGGCCGTCGCTGGGCTACCTGCGGCGTCGCCTGGCCCGGCGGGGCCTGCGCGCGACGGTGTTCGAGGCCGACATGGCCGACTTCCGGCTGCGCGGGGCGGTCGACGCCGCCTACTCGACGTTCGACGGCTTCCGCCACCTGCTCACGGAACGGGCGGCCCGGCGCCACCTGGAGTGCGTGGCCCAGAGCCTTCGCCCGGGCGGTATCTACATCCTCGGCTTCCATCTTCTGCCGCCCGACGCGCCGGAGGAGTGCATCGAGCGGTGGACCGAGCGGCACGCCGGCACGCAGGTCACGGTGACCCTGCGCGTGCTGGCGACCGACCGCCGTCGCCGGCTGGAAACGCTCCGCGTCAGTCTGCTGGTGCGCACGCGATCGGGGGAGATCCGCCTCCGCCACGATTTCCCCTTCCGGATGTACACCGCCGGCCAGTTCCGTCGGCTCTTGGCCAAGGTCCCCTCGCTGGAGCTCTCGGACGTCTACGATTTCTGGTACGAGATCGACCACCCGCTCGAGCTCGACGACGAGATCTCCGACACCGTGTTCATCCTCAGAAAACGCCGCGCCCCGTGAGCCACCCGGGCGACGCGCCATCGGCTCTTGCGGTCGTCGAAATCCCGGCGATAATGGGCACGAGGACGGCGGAACACGGCAAAGTAGCAGGCACACGGCGTGTGCCGTCCGCCCGGCGACCACGATGCCGCAGAGTCGCTTGGACGCGTCGTTGGTCAGACCTGGACATGACATCGGCTGACGGCACACGGCGTGTGCCTGCTACTTTCGTCGAACGCCGTGAACGATTACGACCAGCGAGACCGACGCGCAGATCGCCAACCCGTCCAGTGAACGGAGCCTCCCCCATGAAACCACGCCACGCAACCTCTCGACGCGACTTCCTCCGAGGTTCCCTGCTCGGCGGGCTCACCTGCCTGGGCGCGGGGCATCTGCCCGGCCCGTCCGCGGCCGCCGCGGGCACCACGCGCGAGGCCCCCAGCCGCGTTGCCCTCACCGCCGGCGACGACCGGGCCGACAACGTCTTTCGCGCCCTGGAGCCGTTCCGCGACGAGATCGCCCGGGCGATCGGCGACCGGCACGTGGTCGTGAAGCCGAACAACGTGGCCATCGACGTCCAGCTTTCGGCCACGCACGCCGACTGCCTGGAGGGCATCCTGGAGTTCCTCAAGTCGATCGGGAAGCTGGAGGGCACGGTGATTGCGGAGTCGGCCGGCATGGGCCCCACGCTGGAAGGCTTTTCCAACTACGGCTACCCCCGCGTGGCGGCCAAGTACGGGGTGAAGCTGATCGACTTCGACCGGGAGGAGCCGGAGACGGTCTTTGTCTTCGACCAGAAGGACTTCCGGCCGCACGCCGTGCGCATGGCCCGGCGCATGCTCGATCCCGGGAGCTTCCTCATCTCGGCGGCGAAGATCAAGACGCACGACCAGGTGGTGGCGACGCTGTCGCTCAAAAACATCATCTTCGGCGCACCCGTCAAGGACCAGGGTTTTCGCTCTGGCAAGGGACGCAAGCCGGGCCTCAAGACCGACAAGCCGATCGCCCACGGCAGCGGCGTCTACGGCATCAACTACAACCTCTTCGCCCTGGCCCAGCGCTACCGCCCGCACCTGGCCGTGATCGACGGCTACCACGGCATGGAGGGCAACGGCCCCTCGCGCGGCACGGCGGTCGACCACCGCGTCGCGGTCGTCTCGCCCGACTGGCTCGCGGCCGACCGCGTCGCCGTCGAGCTGATGGGCATCGACTTCGCCAAGATCGGCTACCTCAACTACTGCGCCCAAGCCCGGCTCGGCCAGGCCGACCTCGCCCAAATCGAAATCCTCGGCGAGCCCGTCGCCCGCCACCAGCGCACCTACCGGCTCCACGACAACGTCGAGAAGCAGCTCGCGTGGATGGAGCCGCCGGACGAGGCGTGAGGCTCGGGTGGGGAACGGCCGGAGAATAACTCCCGCATTTGCGGAGATAGGGAGGGGAGACCGGGCAACCGGTCTTCCCCACCTATCGGAAGTCGGGAAATTATTCTTCGGCCGATCCTGAGACGGCTTCTCCTGGTCATCAGCCCGCAACCGGCGGCGACGCGCCGCGGTAGTTGGTCATCTCGTCGAGCATGGTTTCGATGTTCGCGAGGGGGACGTCGCCGGCGATCTCGCCTCGGGCGATCAGGCCGCCTTGGCATGAGCCGTAGGTGTCGACATCGGCGCGCACGGCGGCGCGCACTTCGTCCGGGCTGCCACGGGGGAGCGTCCACTGCCGGTCGAGGTCGCCCAAGAGACACACGCGCCCGGCGATCAGTCGGCGGAGCCGCTCGCGGGGCATGCAGTTGCACTGCGGGTTGAGCACGTCGGCGCCGATCTCGATCAGGTCGGGGATGATCGGGTCCGTGACGCCGTCGCTGTGAAACCAGACGTGCTTGCCCGAGCGGCGAACCACCTCGAACATCGCGCGATAGGCCGGCTTGAAGAAGCTCCGCCACCGCGCCGGGCTGATCAGAAGCGACCGCTGCGTGCCCCAGTCGTCGCGGAAATGGACGCCGTCGAGCCCGTCCAGCTCGGCCAGGCGACGCAGCCGGCGGAGGATGACCTCGAGGATCAGGTCGCGAAGCCGGGCGCAGCGATCCGGCTGGAGGAGCAGGTCTTCGTTCGTCGCCTGGAAGCCGTGCAGGTAGTACATCCGCTGCCAGAGCGTATCGCCGTCGGCCAGCGCGTACTTGCGGCCGGCGTTCTCGTCGATGGCCCGGACCATCGCGGAGATGGCCTCGTCGCCAGCCGTATCGGGCGGCTCGTAGCCGTCCAGGGCGGCCCAGTCGGCCAGCGGGCAATGCGTGACCTGGCCCTTGTGCTCGTCGGTCTCGCGGACCCACAGGCTTCCCCACGGATCGCGGCTGGGCACGCCGATCTCCGGGCCGAACTCGCCGTACGTGGCGCTTCCCACGTGGGCGACGTCGTCCGGATACTTGCGGTAGAGGGCCTTCAGAGCCTTCCCGTGTCGGGCGAAGGCGCCGGGCAGCGTGTCGTGCATGAGGGGCGTCCGGTCCGGCCCGGACGTTTCGATCGCCCGGATTACGCGCTCGCGGCGGTTCATACGAGATGCCTCGGACTGGCGGACGACGCCGGCAACGGCGACTTCAAGACCGCCATTATTGCCCGCAACGCGCACCGGCGGAAGACCTGGGGAGGCCCGCAACGCCCGGGGAAGTGAAGGAGCTGTTCGATCGCCCTGGCGCCGCGCGCTGGGAGGGACGCGAGAGCCTGGACTACCCGACGCTGGGAACGCCGCGTGCGATCTCAGCGATCCGGCGTTGCGTGTTCTGCGGACGGCAGAACACCCTGCCCCGTTTGAGGGGAACACGCCGCAAGTGCTTGACCCGCCGATCGTTGAGGAGATAAACTGCCTCTTGTCCGAGGCGTGTGATGCCGCCGGAATCGCGGTCGTAGCTAATTACGGCGGCGTGCGGCCGGCGGCAGAATTAGAAGTTATACGGCACAGTCCCACTAGGCAGGACAAACCATGAGCCGTGACGACGCACAAACTGACGCAGCAGCCACTCCCCCAAAGCGCAGACGTTTGTCGGCGTTCATCGTCCTCGATTCTGCCGCCGTATTCCAAGCGATCGGCGGGCTCATCACACTTGTTGCCGTTTTGCTCTTCCTCGGAAATAGCACTGGCGCGTTTCCGACGTTTCCACTTGCGGGTCTCGCCACAATGACAATCGGCGGTGCTATCCTCGCCGCCGTGGCCTACGAACGAAACCGGATGGCTCGCAAGAAGGCCACCCAACTCGCACAAGAGAATCCTCTAACAGCCCTTCTCTTAACTTGCCAGTTCCTCGTAGAAGAACTCCCCATCACTGACCACAAATCAAGAGACGAAGCCAAACGCGTCCTACGACACCAAATCGAATTGTGCCAAAAACTGTCAAACCATCGATTTCCGCCGCCCATTGGAGAATACGCAAATGAACTCCTGCAATTGGTCAACGACCAATACAAATTGCTAAGCAACAAGAAACTAATCTCTTGGGTTCACGGCGGCGTCAACAAGGAACTGAACGCACAACATCAAGACTTCCAGCAACGGAAATTGGTGTTGGCAAGCAAACTACTCGACGCCAAAGAAACCATGTGCCAAGAATGCGCTGCGGTAATTCCGGCTGACGCTACTTCGTGTCCCCAATGTGGTTGGTCGTATGCTGCCGATGGATAGGCTGTACGTTGCGCAGGGCCGTATAACTGGGTGTTCCTGAGCCTCGGCCCCTGGAACACCCCGGAGGCACCCCGGGTGCGATCTCAGCGATCCGGCGTTGCGTGTTCTGCGGACGGCAGAACACCCTGCCCCGTTTGAGGGGAACACGCCGCAAGTGCTTGACCCGCCGATCGTTGAGGAGATAAACTGCCTCTTGTCCGGGGCGTGTTATGCCGCCGGAATCGCCGTGGTAAGTAATTACGGCGGCGTGCGGCCGGCGGCAGAATTAGAAGTTCGTCGCTCATGAAACATTTGCACCTACTTCTGTTCGTCGCGGTCGCCGTAGGTTGCCAACCGGTTGCATTCGGACCCGGATTGCAGGACTTCTCCGCGGCGCTGCCGCACGGCTACTTCATCCACCGAAGTTCGGCGCACCAGATCATGATTGCGCCGCAATCATGGAGCGCGGATACACCAATCATCCCAACGAAGGTTATTGAACTCGATCACGACGATCGTTTCGTAATCGCGAAACAACAACTGCTCGAACGTCGGAGTCCAAACAATCCAAATGACACGTACGAGCAACCGAAGCCTAATGCATTCCAATTCTGGATACTCGACCTGCAAACGCCGAAGGTGTACGGTCCACTGACAATCGATGAATTTAATACCGAACGGTCACGACTCTGCGTGTCCACGGAACTTGCGCTACATGATGTTTACGACTACCGGCCATAGCGAGCTGTGGTACTCGGTGACCGCGACGAACCAAGCCATGCACCGGAGTGGCGGTGGCCAGCGTTTTCTGAAGTCAAAGTCAACTCCCGCCACCCGGTGATGGCGGACGTTCGGTGGCAAAGGGGGCCGTTTGACGCGGGCCGTCTTTTACACGCAACAAGAGATCCGTCAGTCCTTCGATCGATGGAATCCCCCGCTGCAGCGGCGCGGTCGATTCTCGCCCCACGCTCTGCGTTACGAGGCCGGAGCCCCGTAACGAGGTCGGTGAGCTGAGCCCATGTCGTCCGATTCGCCCTATCCCGAGCCGCCGGCCGGGCTGACCAGGCCGGGGGTCGCTGGCCGGCTCGCGTTTCTCGGGCCGGGGGTGATCATCGCGTCGGTCACGATCGGGAGCGGCGAGCTGGTCTGGGCGTCGCGGAGCGGGGCGATCTTCGGCTACGCCCTGCTCTGGTGCTTCCTCTACGCGGGCGTGTTCAAGGGGATTCAGGTCTACACGGCCGCCCGGCACATCACGCTCACCGGCGAGCACCCGATGGTCGGCTGGCGACGGCTTCCCGGCCCGCCGCTCTGGTTCCCGCTCTTGGTGGCCGTGCCGGCCGTGCTGTTGATGCCCATCGCCTTCTCCGGCATCCCGGAGATGCTGGGCGGGTACGTGCACCGGTTTGTGGGGATAGAGCCGTCGTCGACCGGCGTGGGCCCTTGGGCACATCTCGAGTTCTGGATCAACGTCTGGACCACGATCGTGCTGTGCGGGTGCCTTGGCTTGGCCCTGCTCTCCAGCTACACGCTGCTCGAACGAGCGTCGCTGGTGGTGCTGGGGCTGATGGTCGTCTGCGTGGCGTGCTCGGTCGTCGTGCTCGGGCCGAACCTCGTGGAGATGCTCGCCGGGCTGTTCGTGCCCCGGGTGCCGGAGTTTCCGCAGTTCGTGTTCCGGCCCGAGTATGCCAAGGAGTTCACCGGCCGGAGCCCCTGGCTGGAGGTCTCGCTCTATCTGAGCGCCGTCGGCGGCGGGGCGTACGACTACATCGGATACGTCGGCATGGCGCGGACCAAGGGCTGGGGGGTGGCGGGACGACGCGTCCTCACCCGCGAAGAGCTGGAGGCGGCCGTCGCCGGGGACAACCCCGAGGCGAGCGAGACGCTCCGTCGGGCGCGCGGCTGGACCCGTGCGCCGCTTATCGACACGAGCGTCTCCTTCTTCTTCGTCATCCTGGTGACGCTCCTGTTCGGGGTCCTCGGCACGCTCGTGCTCCATCCGGCGGCGGTCGTGCCGGCGAACAACGATCTGTTGAACCAGCAGGAGCGCTTCCTCACGCTTCTACACCCGGAGCTCTGCTGGGTCTACCGCGCCGCCGTGTTCCTGGCCTTGATCGGCACGCTCTACGGGGCGTTCGAGGTATACCGGTACACGTTCGTGGAGAGCGTGCGGTCGATCGCTCCCGGGTGGGTGACGGCCGAGCGGGTCCCCCTGCTGCGCGGCGGCACGGTGGCCTACTGCTTCCTGGGCGGGCTCGTGATGGTCTGGCTGCCGGAAGCGATCGCCGGGACGATCGTGGGGCGGATGACCTTCGGCACGATCATCAGCGGGGCGGCCACCTGCGGCCTGTGGTGCTTCGCCATGCTCTGGCTCGACCGCGTGCGTCTGCCCGCCCCCTTGCGGATGAGCCGGCGCTTGTGGATCCTGACGCTCGTGGCCGGCATCGGCATGACGTTCCTGGGCGTTCAGGCGATTATCGCGTATTTCGGCTGAAAGGAGAGTGCCCCGTGATGAACCTCGCCGACTACACACTGCATCGCGTGCACCTGAAGCTCCGTCTCCCCATCGGCGATTCGCAGGTCCGGTTCACCGACCACTGGATGACCGTGCTGGAGCTTGCGACCGACGACGGGCGGACCGGCGTCGGGTTCGAGCTTCAGCAGGGGATGCCCACGCCGGCGCTTGCGCAGCTTCGATCGCAGTTCGAGCACAGCGCGTGGCCCCGGCTCAAGGGCGCCAACCCCTTCGGCGAAGCGCTTCGGATCGCGCGTCCCCGCGGCGGCAACGTGGGCGCGGCGGCCCTGCCGCTGGCGGTGGAGACGGCCTTGTGGGACCTCGTGGGCAAGGCCGCGGGGCTGCCGCTCTACCGGCTCTTCGGCGGCACCGATCCGCAGGTCCCCGCCTACGCCAGCACGCTCGACTTCCACCTGAGCGACGACGAGTTCCGCGCCCGGCTCGGCGAGTTCCTCGCGATGGGCTTCCGGGCCGTCAAGGTGAAGGTCGGCCACCCGGACGCCGCGTGGGATCTCAAGCGGCTCGCGATCGCCCGCGACGTGTTCGGCGCCGACGCCCATCTGATGGTCGACGCCAACGAGGCCTGGTCGCCCAAGGAGGCCATCCGCCGCGCCCACCTCTACCGCGACGAGGGCTTTGCCATCTACTGGATCGAAGACCCGATCACCCGGGAAGACTACGCCGGCTACGCCCGGCTCTCGGCCGAAATCCCCTTCACCCGGATCAACACGGGCGAATACCTTGGCTTTGGCGGTAAGCGCCGCCTGCTGGAGGCGGGGGGGGTGGACGTGCTGAACGTCCACGGGCGGATCGGCGCGTCGCGGGCGGCCGCCCACCTGGCGGGCGACTTCGGCGTCCCGGTCGCCCTGGGCAACACGATCCTGGAGATCGGCGTCCACCTGGCGGCCAGCCTGCCGGAGTGCCTCTACCTGGAGTACTCCGACCTGGCGTGGAATCGCCTGGCCCGAGAGCCCGTCCGCTTCGACGGCGGCCACGCCTTCGCCCCCGACCGCCCGGGGCACGGGATCGAGCCGGACCGCGACGCGCTGGGGGAATACTCCGAGGCAGAGTAGAGGACGCAATGGGCTGCGAAGCGATCCTGTCTGAGAATCAGGCCGGCGATCGTACGATGCGCAAGACGCGTAGCCGAGGCCGTTGCTTGCCTTTCCGTTTTCTCCAAGTTGCCTTGCTGTTCGGGGGGGGGGGGGAATCAGCGGTCAGAGCTTGAACAGTGAATAGTGGTCGCGTTCCCAGGCGGAATCCGCAGAAGAACGGATGAGCTCCGGCAGCTGTTGTGTCGTTATTCACTGTTCGCGCTCCGACCCCAATCTCCGCCCTAACACAATTCGCATTGTCATCGCACTTTCCCCTTCTCTGAGAAGGCGAGTATTGTTACAGACAGCTCCCATACCCGTCCGTCGGCTCACGTTTTCACTCACCACCCTTCTCGTCCTCCTCGACGACTGGGGCTTCGGCTTCAATTCGGTATTCGGCGGACGGTCTGGCGATCCGGTCCAACTCTGTCATGGCAGCGCCGATTCCGGCACTAACCGTTCCGCCGCCTGATTTTCTGCGATAGTAGATCCAGCCTTTCTCTTCGGCTTGAAGCAGCAGCCGATCCAGCCACTTCAGCGTGCAGATGATACAGACGATGCCGACGGCACTAATCACGATCCAGAGGAAGGTCATTTCTTTCCTTTCTCACTTGAACGAGTCTGTGGAGTCTGTGATTGTTCAACCTCGTGGATCACCTGCTGCATCATCTCGAGATACTTTGCCAGTGCCTTTCGCCCCGTGCTGGTGATGCGGTAGGTGGTCTTTGGCCGGCGTCCCACGAAGGTCTTGCGGCAAGCGACGTAGCGTGACTCTTCCAGTTTTCTCAAGTGCATTGCCATCGCACCGTCGGCAACATCCAATCTCTTCTTGAGCGTCGTAAAGTCGAGCGCGCCGTCGATCTGCAATGCCGTCAGGACACCCAGCCGGACGGGACCGTGGACTGCTGTGTCCAGACCGTTGAAGTCAACCGGTGGCATCGCCGTTCTCCTGGGCTCGTAGCTGCAATGCGGCAATGACCGTCGATACTGGGGCACCGACGATGAACATCAAAGCGATAGCCAAGCCAACGTGCCGGTCCGTAGCCCCCGGCATGACCAGGCCACACGCAATCATTGCCATCCCTATTCCCAAGTAGTACCGCCGCTGCCGGGAGAAAAGTCCCGTGAAGGTACATACCCCCCCTCCGATGGCAAGAGTCAACCCCACCATCGTATTCGGAGGCGTGCCGTTGGCTATCGCCCAGACCGCGATCAGATATCCTAGCGGCACTACCCCCAGCGTAAGGAGGGTTCTCCGGCGTTGCTCTCGCCATGGGCTCGGATGCTGATCTCGTTGCCGTCGGTGCTTCCGCCAAATCGCCCAAGCCCCGGGCAATGTCGCCAACAGCGATAGGACGATCGCCAACGACATGTGTGTGCCGGGTCCAAGCCATGCCCATGCGGCCAGCGGGACGAATATCAGACCGTCGATCCACCCCCATTTCAGGTCCTCTCTGCCAAACGGCAGTCCGGTTCCGGCGGCTTGCTTCATAGCCTCTAGATCCCTTCGGACGCGATCTAGTTCTGTGCCAGCCATTGCGATCATCTCCCGTATTGTGGCGTGGAACGGTACAACTTGTGTTTCTGAAGTACTTCAAGTATTGTAGTATATGCGTTTGGACGCTTCGGGTCAAGACGAATTCAGGCGATTGCCCCGAGAGCGGGGTTCCGGGTACATACAATGCGTGGTGCGGCCGCGTCCCCGGCCGTGCTCAAACTGTGGAGATGGGGGTCAGAGCTCGGACAGTGAATAGTGCTCGCATTGATGCGAGGAATCGTCAGAAGAACGCAAAAGCCTGCGGCAGTTGTTGGGTCGTTATTCACGGTTCAAGCTCTGACCCCAATCTCCAATCTTCTGGCCGAGTATTCCCTGCCGGAGTAGGGCACGAGAATCGCCATAAGGAACTCCTATTTGAGGATCAGGCGCGTGGAGGTAGGATGAGTCAGACGCGTAGGGTATTCCGAACCGGCGTGGGGCAAGGGGCGTATCGACGTGAGGAGCGACACACGCGGTTGAGCCGCGCGACTGCCATCTTCCCTCGGTCCGTTGGAGGCTAGCCATGTCATCGGAGACGAATCCCGCGAGTCGTGGGGAGGCCGATTCGCAGCCGGCCGGGACGGAAACGCCCGCGTCGCCTCGGGAGTTGCCGGCTGCCCCCCATGCGGGCCCCCCGGCGGAACCGCGTGCGACGGCCTCGCCCCAGCAACCGCCCGTGCGGTGGCGAGAGATCCTCGCGGTCGTCTTGCTCGTCGTCCTCTCGGACGTGACGATCTACCGGGGGCTCGGATTTGCGGGCTACGCGTTGTTCTTCCTGGCGGCGCCGCTGTTTCTCGTGTTCGGGGCCCCGCGGCCGAGGTTTCGCGCGGGCTTCTGGGTGCTGGGCATCCTGCTCGTGCTGTTGGCGGCGAAGGCGGCCTGGTGCGGGTCGTGGCTGTTGGTGGCCTGCGGGCTTGCCCTGGTGGTGGGGTTCGCGATGGCCCTTTCGGGCCTCTGCCCCTACGTGCTCGAAGTCGGCGTGTTCGCGTCGCAGACGATCCTCGCCGGCTACGAGGGCTTGATCCACTACCGCCGCTCGGGCGACAAGCTCGGACCGGCGGTCACCCGGGGAATCGGGCTGGAGATCGGCTTGCCCCTGTTGGCGTTCGTGGCGTTCGGCCTGTTGTTCATCGTGGCCAACCCGGACCTGTTGGCTTCGTTCGGCGAGACGCTGGAGTGGCTGTTGACGTCGCTTCGCGAGTGGATCCTCCAGATTGCGCCGAGCTGGCAGGAGGTGCTGTTCTGGCTCGCCGTGACGTGGGTGGCGATCGGGCTGGTGCGCCCGGTGATGAGCCGGGCGCTGTTCGAGGAGGCGTCCCCGATCACGTCGCTCGTGCCGGAGGCGGGCGCGGCGCCGGTCCGGGCGCTGCTCTACTCGCCGTTTCGCAACACGCTGGTCACGGTGATCGGGCTGTTCGCCGTCTACCTGGTGTTCGAGTTCAAGACGCTCTGGTTCCGCGAGTTCCCCGAGGGCTTCTACTACTCGGGCTACGCCCACGAAGGGGCCGCGTGGCTGACGGTGGCCCTGGGGCTGGCCACGGTGGTCCTCTCGTTCATCTTCCGAGGCCGCGTGCTTCTCGACGCGCGCCTGCCCCGGCTGCGGCGGCTGGCGTGGGTCTGGTCGCTGGAGAACGTGCTGTTGGCGATCGCCGTCTATCACCGGATGACCATCTACATCGGCTTCAACGGGATGACGCGGATGCGGACCGTGGGCCTGTTCGGCATGACCTGCGTGGTGGCCGGGTTCCTGCTGGTCGTCTGGAAGATCGTCCGCAACCGCGACTTCGTCTGGCTCATGCGCCGGCACCTCTGGGCGCTGGCGCTGGCGGTCTACCTGTTCGCGCTGTGGCCGACCGACGCGATCGTGCACTGCTACAACGTGCGGCGGATCCTCTCGGGCGATCCGGCCCCATCGGTGCAGATCAGCGTCCACCCGATCAGCTCCGAGGGCGTGCTCCTGCTACTCCCGCTGGTCGACTGCAACGACGCGACCGTCCGCGAGGGCGTCCGCGCCATGCTGGCCGATCGCCTCGACCAGGCGGAATCGCTCGCCCGACGCCGGCAGCACCAGGGATGGACCGCCTACCAGATCGCCGACCGCGTCGCTCTTGAACGCCTCCGCGCGGAGAGCACCCGCTGGGCGGAATACACGGATCGCCAGAAACGTGAAGCCGCCCTCGAAGAGTTTCACGAGTACGCGTACCAGTGGTATTGACGGAGATCGCGCCCGGCGGATCTGTGACGCACACTGACTCGCAGATGGTCCGTTTCACGCACCGTGCAGTCTGCTAATTGCCTTGAACCAGCGCGACCCAATCCCGGTCGCGATCGCCCGGCGTGGCCCTCCCTCCTCTCGACCCACCCTATTTGGCTGCGCCGCTTACCTTCTTGACACGTCACCGGCGATCGTATACGCTGCGCCGTGCTCAGTCGAGGGACCCATGCCGACAACTCTCAACACGACTAGGAGTTTCCGATGGGAAAAATGAATCGACGGCATTTCTTGGAGGGCACGTTGGCGGTATCGGCCGCTCTTGCAGGGGCAGGACTGCGCCGCTCGGCCATCGGGGCGGACTCGAGCGCCGAGCCGGTTGCCGATTCCCCCCGCGACGTGAAGATCAACATCAAGCCGCTGTACGCCGGAATGGTCCATTCCGGGGTATGGGTGGGGCCATGCAGGCCGAAAGACACAAAGCCTCCGGAAGAGGAACGAGCTTCGCATAAGAAAAGGTTTCCCGTAGAGATCGAAAACCTTCGACGGAC
This sequence comes from Thermoguttaceae bacterium, assembly GCA_035528065.1. Lineage (GTDB taxonomy): Bacteria > Planctomycetota > Planctomycetia > Pirellulales > Thermoguttaceae > DATKZH01. The sequence goes on from DATKZH010000179.1 coordinate 12,493, forward strand.
GGTAGGCTCGGCAGCCAGGGTATTAGAGCCCATCTACTATGAAACCGATGATTACTTCGACGTGAGGGGGAGCACGGACGAGCTATTCGCGAAACTGGATAGCGAGAAAGAAGAAGTAGATCTCTACCTCCAGTTTGGGTCGGTTGGACGATGCTTTGCCGCTCTCGTAGGTGAGAGATACAAGAAGCCGGTCGCGATCCCCTATACGATTTCCGGCAGAGAGCTTTCCGCCTATCTGCGGGGCAAGAAGCTGGAGGGCTATACGCCCATTGATGCCGACGAGCTGACCAGCCTTATCGCCCTGTTGAGAGCCAGAAAGGTATATCGCCAGACGAATATCCTGGCGATCATCAATCACCCCCAGAAGATACCGAGACGGCTTCCCAACGTCATTACGGACTACGACTACCTGGAGAAGGAATTCGGCATCCGCGTACACAACGCCGATTTCGACGAGCTTGCCGAGGAAATGCGCCGAGTCAGAGAGTCCAAGCCGATTGTCGAGCAAACGCAAGGGCTGGCCGACAAGCTGATCGCCGCTGCCGTCGATTCCAACATCAAGAGAGAGTACGTCGTCGCCGACGTGGAGTTCTACCATGCCGTCAAGAACCTGATGGGGCGACACGGTTGCAATGCCTTCTCGATCGACTGCTACGAAATCTGCGCAAGCCGGCTTTCAGAAAAGTGGAAATCCGTGCCCTGCCTGACGCACAGCCTGTTGAAGGACGAGGGCTACCCGTCGGCATGCGAAGGAGACCTCAACGCGCTGCTGATCATGGACCTGCTCATGGCGCTGACGAAGAAAGCAGTCTACATGGGCAACCTGCACATTCACAGCGAGGAGGTTTTTGACATCAACCATAGTGTGCCGGGGCTGAAGATGCTCGGCTTTGACAAGCCTGACCTGCCGTATCAGTTGCGATATCGGATCCAGCAGGGCTGGGGGACGAAGCTGCAGATCGATTTCTCGAAGATCGAGGAAAAGGCCGTCACGATCGCGCAGATGAATCCCTGGAGCAATCAGATCCTGGCGGTGCGGGGCGAAGTGATCGGCGTCGACGGAATGGACGAAATCTACTGCAATCCGGGAGCCCTCATCAGCTTCTTCGATGCCAAGGGGTATTTCAAGAAGCAGGACAGCTACGGCCACCACGGCGTGATGGTCTATGGCGACTACACCAAGGAGCTGGAGAGGTTGGCCGGGATGCTGGGCATGGAGATCGAGGTCTACCACGCATAGAGCCCCGCTTGGTCGCGAGAGTGGTTGGCTAACTTCCAGTCGTGGGCCTGGTGGTCCGTCACAGCGGAGCTGACGAGTTGGATCCCACTGGCGCAAGCGCGAGTGCCGCGGCGAAAGCACGGGCAAGATGCCCGTGGCACGCATCCGTGAACGAGTGACAGACCAGCAGCGTCTGTGCAGCGCGTAGGGTGATACTATGGAAGCGGAGGCCGAGCCGAACTAGCTTGGTCCTTGAACACGTGGTAAACCGGGGGTTTGTACGAGTCTCAAACCAGCGATTTCCACAAAAGGAGCCAAGCCATGAAGTATGTCGGCGTCGAC
>DATKZH010000180.1:0-5527 GCA_035528065.1 Thermoguttaceae bacterium
TTCGACCTTAACGATGTGGGACAAGACGAGGGCGACGTGAAGGAAGCTCTCGCCCTGGCCGAAGAAATCGAAGACCTCGCGGGTCAGCTGCCCGAAGAGGGCTCGGATTTTGGAGACTCTGTATCCGAGAAAGCGGCCGACATCGCGGCCAATATCGAGGCACACGGCCGCGTTACGGATGCCCAGTACACCGCGCTGGAGAACATGCTCGACGGTCTTCAGCGTTGGTTTCACGATTGACGAGCAACTAACCACAAAAGTGGTTCCACAATGGGACGCAGACGATCGAGTGACGGCGAGAAGCCGAAGAAGCGGAAGAAGGTCACGGTTCGGATCATCAAAGAAAAGCACGCGGGTGAGGTGACGGAGCCTCATCGGCTGCTGGCCGAGATTCGCGCGAAGAACCACGGCCACCTGGCCGATGCCAAGTTTGGGCTCGCGTGGCGGTCCGGTTGGCGTGCGGATTCCGACGGACTCACAAAACTCGGCCAGTGTAAGAAGTCGAGCGAACTGGATCGGGAGATGTACGACAGCTACGACTTCGTAATCCTCTTGAATGAAGAGGCATGGCCGGGACTGAGCCCCACGCACAAGGCTGCCCTGATCGACCACGAACTCTGCCACGCGGCGATCTCGATGGATACTGACGGCAACCCGAAGTACAACGATCGCGACCGGCTCTGTTGCCGGATTAAGAAGCACGAGGTGGAGGAATTCCGCTGCATTGTCGAGCGGCACGGACTCTACACCAGCGACCTGGTCGCCATCGCCAAAGCCGCAATCAATGACGGCAAGCGGCCGTTGCTGGCCGCGGCCGAAGGGAATGGAAACGGAGAACCTTCGGAAGAAGCCGCGGCAAAGGTGCTACTGCTTTCCAACACTACGAACTACGGCATGAAGAAGATTGCCCAAGAGGTCGACATCAGCGAACGGCAAGTGCGGAAGATTCTGGGGAAGCTCTAGCATGGCCGAGTCTCTCACCTTCGATTTCAGCGGGGTGCATTTCCCTCGTAAGCGACAATCGCGAGACTCCGGCGGTCACGATGGCCGACTGCCGGGGCTTGCGGTTGTTCCGTTCACGATCGTGGTCGACTCCCGCGAACAACTGCCCTACGAATTCTCGGGGATGACGGGCAGCAACGGCGAACCACTACTGATTGTACCACTGGCCACCAAGGGGCTTCCGAACGGCGACTACTCGATCGAGGGCATGGAAGACCAGATTGCGATCGAGCGGAAAACGCTTAGCGACTTGTACGGTTCCGTGACGTGGGGCCGGGCACGTTTCGAGCGGGAGATTGTCCGGCTGGCCGAGTTGCCGGGATTCGCGGCCGTCGTGATCGAAGCGACGTGGGCGGAAATCATGGCTCCTGCGGAGCACTGGCCGGAGTGGGTCAACCAGACGGACCCGAGGTCGATCGAAGGCACGATCGTCGCGTGGTCAATTCGATACTCGCGAGTTCACTGGTGGGCGTGCGGAAGCCGCCGCGGGGCGGAGCGACGAACGTTCTCAATTCTTCGGAAATTCTGGGACGAGCAGAAGAAGCGATGAGCCACAAATTCAACAAAAAGTACCGCAAGCATAGCCGACGGGCAGGGAAAAAGCGAAATCTGAGCCGCAAATCGTTGGCGAAAAAGCGATTACGAAAACGGAATGCCAAAACGGAATGACTAATGGCACAGAAGGTAAACATCACGGAACTGAAGGCCATGGCCCGGGGCCGGTGGCTCGAAATCTTCGCCACGATCGCGGGCGTTGAACTCGATCCGTCGCAACAACGGCGGCATGGGCCGTGCCCGAAGTGCGGCGGGACCGACCGCTTCCGGATCATCGACGCCGACGCCGGGGCCCTGTTCTGCAATGCTTGCTTCTTCAGCCGCAACGGCGACGGCATCGCGGCCCTGGGCTGGCTGCTCGGCAAGTCGTTCAAGGAAACGCTCGCCATCCTCTGCAAATACCTCGGAGCGAAACCGACGCACAAGAAGGGTGGCAAACCGACCAAACCCAAGACGTTCGCAACCACGCGGGGCGTTGCCAGCTACTACACCGAAGCACTCGCGCGGGACCACGGCCCGGGCGCCCGGCTCGTCAAGACGTGGCAGTACGATACCTTCCACGTTCTGCGATTCGATCTACCGACCCCAGCCGGGGAGAAGCAACGGAAGGAATATCGGCCGGTCCACCAGGTGCCTATGGGACTCGACGGTGGGCTCGGCTGGCAGGCGGGCTATCCGACCGGTCCACGACCGCTGTACCGCCGCAAGGAGCTGGAGGCGGCCCCGCCCGACCTCATAACTATTCACGGCGGCGAGAAGGCCGCAGACGCGGCGGCCGACCTCGGCATGATCGCCACCACCAACGCCGGCGGCGAGAAGGCCATGGAGCAAACGGACTGGTCGCCGGTTCTACGATTCGACACCATCGCCCTCGTGGTCGACAACGACGCGGCCGGCGACGCCTTCGGCCAGATCATGGCGGCGAAACTCCGCCGGGTGAAGCCCGGCGCCGACGTGCGAATCGTCAAATTGCCAGACCTTCCACCAAAGGGCGATATCGTGGAGTGGATTGCCGCCGGTGGGACGCGAGAGAAGTTCCTCGGAATCGTGGCGGCCACGCCGGTAGCAATTCCCGTGGAACTCGACGCCGAAGAAGACGACGCCGATCCACATCGGCTGGCCCGGGTTTTTCTGGAGGAACACTGCCCCTATGAGAAGATCGTCTTTTGGCGCGGTGGGTATCTTTCGTGGGACACTTTTTACCGATCGCTGGACGCAAAGGACTTACAGGCTGACGTCACAAAGGCCATCAAGGCGGAATTTGACCGAATCAACGTGGAGCAACAGCTAAAGGCCGCCACGAGGGCGAAGGGCGGCAACCAGGAAAATGAGGAACCGACCAAGACCCGCAAGGTGACGACGCAACTCGTGAACCACGTCATGCAAGCCTTGCGATCTCTCGTTAAGCTCTCCAGCTACACTGAGCAGCAAACGTGGATTGATGGCAGCGATCGACCGAACTGTGTGGTCTTCCAAAACTGCATCCTCGATCTCGACGCCTTCCTTGCCCCGCGCGACGACTGGAATTTATTGCATACACCAAATTGGTTTTCGCCGATTCATCTATCCTACGCAATCGACCTGACGTGCAAGGAATGCCAGACGCCCAAGTGGGACAAATTCATCGGCCGCGTGATGGAAGGCGACCCAATTGGCGTGAAGACACTTCAGGAATGGGCCGGGTACTGTCTGACTCACGACGCTGCGTTTCAAAAATTCATGCTTTTGGAAGGCGAAGGGAACAACGGCAAGAGTGTTTTCTGTGCGGCGCTGACCGCCATGCTCGGCCGCCAGAACGTCAGCACCGTGCCACTCGAAAAGTTTGGGGACAAGAATTCCCTCTCGACCACGATCGGCAAACTGGCCAATATCGCCACGGAATGCACGGAAATGGATGACGCCGCCGAAGGCATTCTCAAGTCATTTACCTCGGGCGACCTAATGCAGTTCGAAGAGAAGTATAAGCAGCCTTTTTCGGCATTTCCCACCGCCCGGTTCCTCATGTCGGCGAACAACCGGCCACGGTTCAAGGACGGCTCAGGTGCCCTCTGGCGCCGGATGCTGATTGTGAAATTCACCCAGACGATCTCCGACGCCGAGCGGGTCTACGGCATGGACAACCCCCGGTGGTGGGAAAAGTCGGGCGAACTGCCGGGCATCTTCTGGTGGGCGGTCTTGGGCCTCCATCGGCTCCGCGATCAGGGACATTTCACTGAGTCGGCGAAGTCAAAAATGGCCGTCGAAGAGTACCGGGAAGAGACGAACCCGGCTCGGGCGTTCCTGGTCGAGCACTGTGAAATCAGTGAAGGCGAGATAGCCTACTGCAGTGAAGGCGCGATGGCTTATTGCAGTGAAGTTGCGATGACCTACTGCTCGGAACTCTATACTGAATACTCCAAATGGTGTAGGCGTATGGGGTACCATCCGTTGGGTGAGATGAGGTTCGGAAAAGAGGTCAAGCGGGTGTTCCCCGCGACTGAACGGCGCCGGGTGACAACTAGAGGCGAGCGGCCGTACTACTATTCGGGGCTGACATTCTCCCCGTCTTCGCTAGACGATGGGAATTTATCATTTTAGTAATCGCTTTTCCATTTTACGTGGACACACGTGGACGCACGTGGACACGTGGACACGCTACCCCACATTGTAACTATTATGGAATACCTAACTCGACACAGTTTGTGTCCACTTGTGTCTACTGTGGCCACGGTCTCCTTACTCTCTCTCTATATTCATATTCCTCTCCTCCCAGGCCCTTTTCAATATAGAGGTTAGTCGTAAATACGTGGACACGTGGACAACGTGGACACGTTTACCTAGATACCGCAATAATACACAGTGAATAAAAACACCCCAAACCCGCTACTTACCCTACTTTCCAGCCGGCCGGAAACGACCGTCGGTCCGGCCGGTCCGACCGACTCAGAGCCCCGTGGCCGAGAGGCGGTGGCGGTGGCGACGGAGCGGCGGCCGGCAGGGGCGGTGGAGCAGCCGGCCGGCCCCGACGCCGGGTTTGTGATTCTGGCCGTGATGGACCCGCCCGGGCCGGACGATCGACCGGGAGTGATCACCTTTGCCCCATGGCTGACTCTGGCAGAGCGGCGACGGGTCTTGGCCAATCTGGAATGGTCGTCCGGCATGGAGAGAGTGGGAAAGCGGAAAGTGTAACCGTTCTAGTAGCCGCTCTGGCGGCGGGAGGGAAACATGAGTGACGTAACAACTTGGCCGACGTGCGCGGAATGTGGTCGTGATTTGATGCCGAGTCCTACGGGGATGGTTTGTCCCGAGGGCCACGGCAAAAAACATCCACGGCTGAAGGGATGCACTAAAGCAGCCTACCTTGTGCGCAAGTTCGCGGCCGACTTTCCGGAGGCAAAGCTGATCGGCCGTGACCTGGGATTTAGACGCCGATTGCTCTACACGATCGACGAGCAAGAGGGACAATGGGTCAAGCTGTTTGTGGACGGCACAACAAATAGAGACGGCTTCCCTAGTCGCGTGTGGCCGCAACTGACGCGAACCAGTGATGCCGCGAAGGGGATGCTGGCGCACGTCACCAACGGCATGTTCGCGCGGCTGGTCGATGGAGCTGCCACCCGCGTCGGCTACTTTGTTCCCTACGTTGCCCCCGGCATGACGAGACAACAGGCGGTGGATTTTGTTTACCAACTGGAGAAGGGGTGTCCGATCGGTGACCGGATTATTCTGGAGCGACTCAGCGGTCGGACGTGGAACTTTGAGAGGGGAGGACACGATGCGGATAACGGCTGAAATCTTGATCGAACACGGGGCGGCCAAAGACTGCAAAGACCTTGCTATCTTCCGCCAACTCTGGCCTCAAGGCGGCGAAGTGACGCTAGAGCGATGCCTCCAGGCTGCACGAGCGGGATTGAACATCAGATGGGCTGTGGAATATTTGTTGCCCGAGCGGGCGAGGGCGGCGTTCGACAAGGCAGTCGGCCGGGCGTGG
>DATKZH010000181.1:0-60981 GCA_035528065.1 Thermoguttaceae bacterium
CCGAATAGATGGTTGAGCCCTCGCCCTTGAGGCCTCGTGGACAGCCCCGCACGCTCACCAGTTCGCAACAAGCAAATAACAACAAACTACCTGGTTGACAAAAGCGTTCCCATAGATGGGTCGAGGTACGAGACCCACGCGCAGATGCGTTGCTCGCGCGCTGAACGCGTGGGTCTCGTACCTCGACCCACCCTACACGTTGTCGCAGCAATCCTCGATCATGTTTCGATGGGTGTTACAACGTCCATCCTTCTCGATACGGCGGGTTGACGTACTGGTTTGCCTCCTCGCAATTGGTGAACCGCATGCTCTCGGCGTCCCACTCCAGCTTCGTGCCCGGGAACTTGATGGCGATCGCGCCCAACAGGGCGATCTCGGCGAGCGGGCCGCCGTAGTCGAAATGGGAGCCGGCCGGGCGCCCTTCGCGGATCGCCTGGAGCCAGTCCTGGTGATGGCCTTCGACGCGGGGGATCGTCGGCTCCGGCTTCTGGTACGCCTGCATCTTCGCCTCGGGGACGATCCGCACGCCGCCGGCGCCGTGCGAGCCGTGGGTGATCGTGCCCCGATCGCCGATCACGACCGCGCCGGTTGCCGGCACCTGGCGATCCTCTTCCAGGTCCTCGGGATGCGGGATCTTCTGGTTGCCGTCGTACCAGACGAGCTTGACCGGCCCCCGGTCTCCCTTGGCCGGGAACTGGTAGGAGATCTTGGTTCCCGGCGGATAGACGTCGGCGTGCTTCTTCGGGTCGTATCCGTCGACCTCCGCCCGAATCGTGCGCGGGGCGCCGAGGTCCAGGGCCCAGAACGCCGGGTCGACCACGTGGCAGACCCAGTCGCCGATCGCGCCGGTGCCGAACGGCATCCAGCCCCGCCAGTTCCAGGGGACGTACATCGGATGATAGGGGCGGAACCGGGCCGGCCCCAGCCAGAGATCATAGTCCAGCTCGGCCGGGACCTCATGTTTTTCCTTGAGAAGCGGGAGCTTGTCCATCTGGCAGTAAACGTCCGGAAACGCCCCGCACGCGGCGTGGACCTCGGTCACCTTGCCGATGGCGCCGTCCCAGATCCATTCGCAGAACGTCCGGATCGATCCCGAAGAATGGCCCTGGTTGCCGAGCTGGGTGACGACCTTGTGCTCACGGGCCGCCTTCACGAGCTCGCGTATCTCGTAGATCGAGTGGGCGAGCGGCTTTTCGCAGTAGACGTGCTTGCCTCGCTTGATGGCGGCCATGCAGGCGACCGCGTGGGTGTGGTCGGGCGTGCCGACGGTAACCGCGTCGATCCGGCCGTCCATCTCGTCGAGCATCTTGCGGAAATCGCGATAGCGCTTGGCCCCGGGGAACTTCTCGTACGCCTTGCCCGTCTGCCGCAGGTCCACGTCGCAGAGCGCCACGAGGTTTTCGCTCGCGACGCCTTGGACGTCGGCCCAGCCGCGTCCTCCCACGCCCACCGCGGCGATATTCAGCTTGTCGTTGGCGGCCGGCTTCTCGGGACCGCCCAGGACGTGCCGCGGCACCACGGTGAAGGCCGCCGCACCGGCGCCGGCGCGTCGGGCGAATTGTCGTCGAGTGAGCTTCCGGCTTCGGGGACTCATGGGCATATCTCCACTCACGTTTCGGGGGATCCAGGCGCGGGCATTCCGGCGTGCGCTTCCAAGGGCGATTCGCTGCTCATTCTTTCTCGCCGCCAAGACCGTGTCAACCGTCGACGAAGCAGGTTACAGCCGCCCCAGTCGCCGGAGGTGGGCCTCCCAGAGGTCCATCCGCACCCAAACCTGCGCCAGCACGTTGGGACGAACCCCGTAATAGCCGGTCATCAAATGGGTGGAATCGATTCTTTCGGTCAACGCCGCGTCGAACCGGGGCGAGGAGATGACGATCGGGGCGCCCGGGTCGTCGGGCACGCCGGTCCAGTAGCCGACGCGCTCGAAGCCGCGCAGGCACCAGGGCAGCGGCCAGTAGTACGCGTCTTGCCAGACGACGTGGATCAGCACGCGCCGCCCGTCGGGGCTCGCCGCGGCGAGCTGCTCCACGTCGCCGGCGAGCCGCGCCGCGTCGGGCAGCGTTTGGGCATAAACGTACGGGTTTCGCGGATCGGCGGCCAGCACGTAGCTTGCGCGGTACGACTGCCAGGCGAGCTGGCCGGCGGCCGCCAGCAGGACGAGCGAGAGGCACCCCTTGAGCGGCAGCGTCGGGACGGCGCGCACCAGAGCCACGGCCCCCACCCCGGCCAGAAGGATCATCCCGTGAAGAAACCCCAGGAGGCACCAGGGCGTCTTGTACGGCAGGGCGCTGTACATGGCAGCCAACGCCAGGGTGTAGAAGCCGAGCCATCGCACGAACGGCGCAGCGAAAAAGGGAACGCGGCTCGGCAGCAGGGCCGCCGCGAAGCCGACGGCCGCCAACCCCAGGACGAGGCCCTCCGACCAGAGCGGCCCGTCGCCGACCCGCCACCAGGCCAGGACGTGCAGGTAGTAGTTCCACGGGTGCACGTGGGGCGTTTGGCCTCCCGCCCGGGTCAGCCAAGGGAGATAGGTCAGCAGGCCGTCCATCGGCCCGCGCGGATTCGTGAAGAAGGACGACAAGAGCGTCACGGCCACGAGGATCGCCGCCGCGAGGCCCGCGGCCAGGTGCCAGCGAGGCGTCGCCGGCCGGTCGGAACGCGGGCTTTCGCCCACCAGCCACCGCCACCCCGCCGCACACGCCAGGCCGATCCCCATGGCGAGATAAACGAGCACACACGTCTCCTTCGTGGCCTGCATCAGCCCCACGCACGCCCCGGCGGCCAGACACCACGCCGGCTTGCCGCTCCGGGCGTAGCGCCAGCCCGCGGCGATGGCGGCGAGTGTGAAAAACACGAGCAGGGTCTCGTGGATGTAGTCGCGGCTGTAGAAGACCAGCGCGGGCGAGATGGCCGTGAGCACGCCCGCGCAGAGGGCCGCGGGCTTGCCCACCGCGTCGCCCAAGAGCCAAAGCAGCAGGACGAGGCCCGCGCCGAACAGTGCCGGGACCACGCGGTACGTGGCCTCGCCGGTCTGGGCGAAGGTCGCAGGGCCGGAAATCCAGACCGACGGCAGCGTGGCGTAAGGGAGCGTGGGGCCGTGGAACTCCTCGGGGTTGTAGACGTAGCGTCCTTCGAGCCAAAGCGTGCGGAAGACCGCCGCCTGGACCGCTTCGTCGGCGTGCATGGGCCGGTCGGCCAGGCGCGGCAGTCGAAAGGCCAGCGCCCCGGCCGCGACGAGCAGGAGCAGCGCGAGATAGGTGACGGGAGATTTCATCGGGCACGCACGGGGTGGCCCCCGGATCGCAGGCTCGTCGCCGACGGGCTGGTCACGCAGAGTCGGCGGCCCTCGTCAGCCAGGGGCAGTGAATCCGTTCGGAAAGACGCTTCGGCGACGCGGCCTATCCCGCGCGCCGATCCGAGGTTATCATGTTTCTTGTAGCCCCATGATAGCGAAGCTCGAGCACGGCGACAAAGGAGAACGAAGATGCCGCGTCTGATCGCGACTCTGTTGATGATGGTTTGCCTGGCCTCCTGGTGCCTCGCCGGCGAGGCCACGGTCCCGCTGAAGACGGAGATCCCGGAGGAGATCCTCGCCGGCACTCCGCCCGAGGTGCTGGGAATGCTCTTCCCGGACCTGGCGAAGCCGCCGGTGGGAGGCCATCCGGAGTTGATGGTGCCCCAGGGCACGGTGAATCTGGCACTCGAGAAGCGGGTGACGTCGAGCGACCGGAACCCGGTGCTGGGCGAGCTCAAATACGTCACCGACGGCAACAAGAAGGGACTGGAGACCACCTACGTCGAGCTGGGGCCCATGAAGCAGTGGGTCCAGATCGACCTGGAGAAGCCGTCGCACGTCTACGCCGTGTACCTCTGGCACTTCTTTCGAGAGGCGAGGAGCTATCACGACGTGATCGTGCAGGTGGCCGATGACGCCCAGTTCACCAAGAACGTGCGAACGGTCTACAGCAACGACCAGGACAATTCTTCCAAGATGGGAATCGGGAAGGACCGCGCGTATATCGAGACGAACTTCGGGAAGCGGATCCAAGCCGGGGGCGTCCAGGCGCGGTACGTGCGGGTCTACGGCAACGGTAACACGGCCAACGATCTGAACCATTACGTGGAAGTGGAAATCTTCGGCAAACCGGCGTCGTAGTGCTCGGCGGATCGAAGAGGATCGTAACACCTCGCTGGCTCACGCAACAAGAAAGGAAAACCCCATGGACCACCGCACTCGCCTCCTCGGCGTTGTCGTCTTACTCGGGTGGGCATCGTTGGCGACGGCCGCTCCGCAGCACGTGCTGGTGGAGAAGAAGACCGAATCGGGCACGGTCGTCGGCTATCGCGACACGCCGTTTCAGCCGTGGACCGGCGACAAGTACCGCGTGCACGATCCCGACCGGCCGATCCCCAAACACGTGGTGCCCGGCCGGCCGAGCACGCCGGAAAAGGCCGGCTCGGCCCCGTCCGACGCGATCGTGTTGTTCGATGGGACGGATCTCTCGAAATGGCAGGCTTCGACGTGGAAAGTGGAAGACGGTTCCGTCGAGGCGGGCGAGGGCTCGCTGGTGACCAGGGAGGCGTTCGGCGACTGCCAGCTCCACGTGGAATGGATGGCCCCGACCGAGCCGCCCCAGCGACTGACCAGCCGCGGCAATAGCGGCGTGATCGTGATGGGCCAATACGAGATCCAGATCTGGGATTCCCACCCCAGCCACGCCGAGCAGATCTATCCCGACGGCCAGGCCGCGTCGATCTACGGCCAGACGCCGCCGCGGGTGAACGCCTGCCTCCCGCCGGGCCAGTGGCAATCGTTCGACGTCTTGTTCACCGCGCCGGTGTTCGAGGGCGAGAAGCTGGTGAAGCCGGCCTTCGTCACCATGTGCCACAACGGCGTGCTGGTCCACCTCAACCAGCAGATCATGGGGCCGATGGCCCACTGCCAGATCGTCCCGTACGCTCCCCATCCCGCCAAGCTGTCGCTGGAGTTGCAGGGACACGGCAGCCCGGTCCGCTTCCGAAACGTCTGGATCCGACCCCTGGACGAGTGACGGGGAGTTACGTTCCGGCTTGACCCTCCCCACGTCGCAGCCACTTCCGCCCCTCCCGGCAAAGGTCGAGGAGCGGGCAGTCCTCGCATCCGGGATTCCGCGCCGTGCAGCAAGACCGCCCGTGCCGGACCAGTTGGACGTGGAACTCGAGCACCCGGCGTGCCTGCACCAAGGGGGCCAGCTCCTCGTGGGCCCTGGCCGCATCGGTACGCGGGCCGATCAGCCCCAAGCGCCGGCTCACGCGGTGCACGTGCGTGTCGACGGGCAACACCGGCTTCCGGCAGGCGAACAGCAGCACGCAAGCGGCCGTCTTGGGCCCGACGCCCCGCATGTCCGTCAGGTAGTCCAGGGCTTGCGGTGCCCGCATGGAACGGAGGAAATCGAGCGACAGCTCCCCGCGCTCGTCGTGGATTCGCTGGAGGATCTTCTTGATGCGCGGCGCCTTCTGATTCGAGAGCCCCGCTCGCCGGATGGCCCTGGCGATTCTCGCCACGGGGGCGCGGCGGACCGCGTCCCAGTCGTCGAAGCGGCGGCGAAGCTCCTCGAACGCGGCGTGGCTGTTCGAGTCGGACGTGTTCTGCGAGAGGATCGTCGCCACCAGCGCGTCGAGCACCGGCCGCTCGCGCGGCGGCTCGACCGGCCCGTACGCCTTTTTCAGCCGGCGGCAGATCGCCGCCACCTTCTTTCGCCCCACTTCAGGGCTGTCGCTTGCTTCTTCGGTATCACACAAGGGTGTAATTGTCTGGTGAGGGCGGCGTGCGAAGGTTGGCTTCGCTGCAATTGTGCGAGGCAAGCCCCTCAGGAGGCTTCCGGTTCGATTTCGATTATGGGCCGGATTCGGTCGCGGATCTCGTTGTAGATGGGGAGGTCCAGCGATTCGGCGACCTCCAAGGTGACTGCCAACGCATACGGGACACGATCCGTGAGCTTCCCAGCGTGTTCCATGCAGTTCACCTTCATCGAGAGTGTCTCGTCATCGATGAACGTCTTTACTCGCTCGCCTTGGAAGACTCGATGCTCGACAGTACCGCGCTGGCTTGTTTCGGAATCGAGTTCGGCTTTTGCGACTCCGAGAGCGTCCTCCGGGACATAGAACCAAAGACGGGCATGACGATAGTTCTTGTGGCGAGGGTTGATTGGCGAGATCCACGCCAGAGTGATGGTGAGCCGCCGCCGTTGTCGACTGCCGCTTAAGGATGGCGGCAGCGGCAGTCGAAACACGTGACCTTCGCCGCTCCCGAGCGTCGCCCAGCCAATCATCGTGGCGCGTTGGGGAGTGCAAAACAGCGACTTCTCCGCGTTGACTTCCCCGTAACCGAGAAAACGGGCTTGCAAGCGCTGCATTTCACGCCAGTCGGTCGTCGAATTTTGAAACACATTCCGGACCGTTTGCGCGGCATTGCCCCACGAAGCGCCATGAACGATTAGGGCCTTGATCAGCACTGCGATGTGTTGTTCATCCAGGCGGTCTCCCCCGGGCTCTGTCCGCAGTCCTCTCAGACGTTCGTAGACGAGAGCGGCACATCGAGAGGCAAGAGCCGTGGCGTTGCTGGTTCCCCGACAGAACGCTGTGCGATCGAGTTCGCTGGCCCGAACGCCGGGAACTCCCACAAGCTGTCCAGGGGGGCGGAAACCGAAGTAGGGGGCAAACGACGCCCCTTCGTCGGTTGAACCGATGGGCTGATGAAAGAGCTGACGCCCGCCGGGAAAGAGGATCTCCGGTTTAACCGCGCGATTGAATCCACTAGCCACACTGTTCAACGGGCTTGGCAGCCGGTCGCCTTGCAGAAGGTCGATTCGCCGGTCCCCCGCCGGGATATCCGACGAATCAGCGTGAACCGCGCCGACCGTAACGACGTTGATCGCTTCCGCTGGAGAAAGGGGACGGCGTTTCGCCTGTTCGCCACTCAATCCGTGAAGAGCGGCGCGAAGAAGTCCGCCGCGATCCAACGAGCGCCAATCGTCACAAGTCGCCGAAATCGTGATCGGATCGGCGTGGTTCCCCACGCTGACCAGAAACAGCACCTGGTACTTCCATGCAAGCCAATCCAGCAAACGCGCGAGAGGGCTGAGCTCACGATCGAAAGGACGATAGGGATCGGCCAGCGACAGATTGATGATGCTCACTGAAGGTGCAATTGGCGGGCTGTCTCCATCAGCCTCCTTCAACCGACGCACGCAACGGTGAATAAGGTCGACCAGTAACTGGTCGTCAGGAGTGTTCTCACGGTGGTTGCCTTCGAAATCCGTCGAGGGCAGAAAGACCGGCCTCAGATAAACCGGTCGGGGCAGCGCGTCTCCATCCTCACACAAATCGCCGTGAACAATCAGCGAGGCCATAGCCGTGCCGTGTTGCTGTTGCTGCGGCTGATACCTTGCTGAATGGCCATCGGGATCGTCGACAAGCAGACGATCGCGAAGCAGTGCATGGTTCTCCAGTGGCAGTCCGTCAAAAACAGCTACGACCGGTTCGCCGCTTGGGATCGGCTGCTTCGCCCGTTCCCGAGGGGGCAGCGGCGTCGTATCTTGCGTAGGCAAAGGGAACCTCGCCTGGCCAACCGGACGGAAGAACATCACGTCTTCGCAACGGAACAGTTGCGCAGAGTGTTTGTGCAGTACTTGATCAATAAGCTCCCGAAGTGCCCCAGCGGGCATTTGCGCCAACACACCGTGGTAGACGATCTCAGGGATCGCGGTCTGCGCTAGGCACTTCCCGCCAGCTTCCGTGATGATCGACAACAGATTCGCAAACGCCTGGTTGCGTGCACTCTGACTCCCCCGGCACCAGAGCTCGACCTCGAATCGCACGTCAGCTTGCTGGCGGCTGAGATATTCGTTCCAATACTCTATGACACCGGTCGCGGCGAGACGATCCTCGACGCTCCAGCGGCGCACGTCCTTCAGATGAATGAATACCTGTTTGAACGGCCCGAAATAGAGCTTCGCTCTCTCCGCAGGATGGCTGCACCAGTGATTCCACAGCGAGACTAGCTGGTCCATCGCCCGTTGATTGCTCATCACGGCATATAGCCGGCACGACAGCCTCTTGTCAGGGCGTTTTTCATCGTAGAAGCCGTCCAAAGGCTCCACATCCTCCAAATCCATTTCGGCCAGCCATTCGAGCCCGGGAACACGCTCGGCGGCCGCAGCCAGTCTTTCCACCGAAGCGCCAATCGTCTCGAACACGACAACCTGTTCCGGTTCCACGCCCTGAACGGTCGTCTGCAGAGTCTGGAAACTCTGGGCAATACTTCGGAACTTGGAGTGGAGACGTTTCTCTTGGTCGACCGCCGAGGGCTTGACGAGTACTCCGCCGCCTACGGGAGGTTGTCGACGGCTCTCTACCGCGGGTTCGGGAAAGATAAGAAGCGGAAGTTCGGGCATGGGGGGCAGGGCTGTTGCCAGCCTACTGCGGTTCCTTCGGTGAGAATCGGCTTTGCCAGTGTCTCAACGTCCGTTGGACGATGTTCCTGGGGTCTGCATCCGGAAGCGAAAGCACGTACCGGCGAGCAACGTGGCCGATGAAATCCTCCAACTCCGAATAGCTCAAGCCGGCGAGCTTCGAGGCCAACGTACTAGGCTTCATCCCCAGTGACAAATCCAACCGTTCGGCGGCCTGCTCGAAGTAATGCTCAGCCTGTGAGGGTGTCGGCGGTGGCAGTTCAAGCCGGATCTGAAATCGCCGCCAGACTGCACGATCGAGCAGCTCGGGATGGTTGGTTGCGGTGACAACGACAACATGCGGCGGCAAGTCATCCACCTGGAGGAGCAGCGAGCTGACTACTCGTTTGATTTCGCCGGTCTCGTGGATATCGCCGCGTTCCTTTCCAATGGTATCGAATTCGTCGAAGAAGAGCACGCACTGACGGGTGTGTACATAGTCGAACAGCCTTCGGAGCCGTGACGCAGTCTCACCGAGGTAGCTGGCAATCACGCCATCGTATCGCACGACAATGAACGGCACCATGAGTGAATTGGCCAACGCCTCCGCGAGTGACGTCTTGCCGTTCCCCGGAGCACCGGCTAGCAGCACACGATTCCGGGGCGTGAGATTGTGCGATCGGAGCAACTCTGCGCGGTTGTGTTCCTCGACTAGCTCGAGGCACGTCTCTCGAACCGTTTCCGACAGCACGAGGTCGTCAAGGGTTCTCTTCGGAACCAGTTCATAGACGAGGTCGTGAATCGAGGCGCTACTGGCCATTCTGGGCGGCGAAACACGGGGCGACCCGTTACGTTCCAATTGCTCAGCCAGACGATTGGCCAGAATCTCATGGCGCTTGGAACGCTCCTCCGCGATCAACGACTCAACCGTTTTGCGGAACGCAACCTGATCGCCGGACGCCCCGGCCTTTACCAGCGACACTAGCAAGTCCGAACGGGCCATTGCATCGAACCAGAACGTCTGTTGGCTACTTGCCGTCCCCTGCCGCGCATTCTACCCGAGAGCGTTTGCGACGTGAACCATGTCACGATTCGCTCGATCTCGTTGGCGGCGATTTCATCATCTCGGCGATCGCAAAGTCTGGGCGTGGCGGTTTCGTGACCCGCCACGGGATAAGCCCAGGCCCCTCGTCCGAGGGGCAAAGGCTGGAAAAACCGCAGAAACGTTGCTGTTACGAGGACCATGTGTGTGCGGCACGCCAAGGCCTGCCGGCGGCGCCTAGGGCGTGCGGCGAGATCGATGCGGCAGGTCGCGGCGGAGGTGGGGGGGAGTGGCCGGACGTTGGATCGGCAAGGCGACCACTTCGTCCGGGGAGGGCTCCTCCTTGGGCGCGTCGCTACGAGGGGGCCCGTCCGAGGATGCTCTCTTGCGGCGGAGGTCGAAGACCCGACCCAGCGGCCCGGTGAGCAAGGCGGGCAGGAAGACCAGGTCGCCGACCAGCGCGACGGCCAGCAGCGTGAGCATCAAGGTGCCGAACCGCTGCGTGGGGGTGAACGTGCTGAAGGCGAACGCGGCCAGCCCCAGCCCGCCGATCAGCGTGGTCTGGGTCATCGCCGTGCCGCAGCGCTCGTAGGCCTGCATGGCCGCGCCCTTGCGGTCCAGCCCTTCGTCCAGGCCGCGGCGGAACCAGGTCAGGTAGTGCATCGTGTCGTCGACGGCAACGCCCAGGGCCACGCTGGCGGTCATCATCGTGCCGACGTCGACGAGGATCCCCACCCAGCCCATGAAGCCGAAGATCACCACCACGGGGAACACGTTGGGGATCATCGCCACGAGCCCGGCGCGGACGCTCTTGAGCACGAACATCATCACGACGGCGATCAACGCGAAGGCCATGGCGAGGCTGTTGAACAGTCCCCGCATCAGCTCGTGTTGCGTCTTGTAGACCAGGGGCACGACGCCGGTGTATACCGCGGTGATCCCCTCGCCTTCCTGGAATCCCAACTGCTCGCGCACGCGGACCAACACCGGCTCGACGACCGCCTTCATCTCGTCGACGAACACGGCGTAGTCGAGGTCGGAGAGGGCGTCGACGCGCGCGCTGACGCGCCAGAGCTCCTGCCCGTGCTCCAACTCCCAACGGCGGATCGCCTGCTCCAGGTCGGCGGCCTGCTCGCGGCGGATTCCGCCGATCGAGGCCAGCTTGTCGGTGATCGACTCGTGATCGGCGTACCGCTCGATCTTCTTGAGCGTGTCCAGCTCGTTGGCCCGCAGGCCGGCGGCCAACTGGCCGGTGACGCCGAGCTGGTCGAGCGTCGCCTCGGCGTCGATGGTGAGATAGTCGCGGAACTCGGCGCGGTTCTGCTCGAGGCGCTTGTTGAGCACGTAGTCGTGCTCCCGCCTCGGATTCACCCCCATGACCCTTTCCAACCCGGAGGCTCTCCGCCGGATCGGGCGGAGGTCGGGGGCGAGCGTGGCGGCCGAAAGGGCCCCGCCCACCGCGTCGAGCTTCTTCTCGATGGTGTTCTCCACGAGGCTCGCCACCCGCATCCGGTCGAGCATGCTCAGATCGCACTTCTCGTTGTCGACCTTGATGACCACTTCCATGGGCACCAGCGGACCGAGGTTGTCTTCCAGCCACTGGTAGTCGTGGATGATCTCGGCGTCCGGCGAGAAAAGCTTCATCAGCTTCACGGACGTCTTGATCTGATACAGCCCGAAGAAGAGAAACAGCATCACCACCAGGCAGCCGGCCGAGACGGCGATGTTGTGGCGGATGATGAACCCGCCGGCCGTCTTCCACCAGCGCACGATGGCCGTGTGGGTGGAGTCGGTGTGGCCCTTGCCGCCGTGCTCTCGGGCGTACTTCCGGGAAGGGAAGTAGCTCAGAAGGGCAGGCAGGAGCAAGAACAGCAGGACCAGCGTGGCCAGCACGCCGATCGCCGAATAGAGCCCGAACTTGCTGATCGGGACGACGTGGCTGAGGAACAGGGAGCCCAGTCCGATGGCCGTGGTCACGGCGGCCATCGTGCAGGGGAACCAACCGTGCCCTAAGCCGCGCTCGGGCGCCCGCTCGAGTCCCGTCTCGCGGATCGCGTCGTGGTAGTAGTTGATGATGTGGACCGCGCCGGAGATCGCCAGGACGTAGACCAGCGAGGGCATCGACAGCATCACCGCGTCGACCGTGCCCCAGGTCCAGCCCGGCTCGACCCAGCCCATCCGATGTGCCACGAAGCACGTCCAGAAGACGGTCGCCAGTCCGATCCCGGCGGCCAAGAGGGCGATCCAGATGACCATCAGCGTCAGCCGCCAGCTTCGGAAGCAGCCTATCGAGATGCTCACCCCCACCAGCAGCGACAACCCGGCCAAACGGAACAGCGTGCGTTCCCCTTCGACGTCGATGGCCACGTTGTCCACCGGCGGCCCGCCCATGCGTATCCCTTTCCCCGGTGGATCTCGCCCAACGACCATCTCCCGGACGACTAGGGCGAACGAACTGCACGCCTTGACGAGCGGATTTCGACGATCCTCCGCCAAAGGAGGCTCGATGTTGCACTGCCGGGCTAGTTCGCGGATCTCCTCCAGCATGGGGCGGAGGTTCTTGCCCTTGGCCTCCTCGGTCAGCGTCACCACCAGGCAGGTCTTGTCGTAATCCGGACCGATCAGCGAGCCTTTCAGCCGCTCGACGATCTCTTCTCGGGAAAGGGTCGGGTAGCGATCTTGCAGTTGCTCGACCAATCGGGCCCCGGTAAGCACGCTTTTGAAGTAGCGGGGCTTATCGGAGGGCCTCTTCGCGGGTGGTGGGGAGGGCTCCTGCGCGGTTGTCTCCGGTGAGCCCTCCGGCTGCGACTGCGACGCTTGCTCCGGGACCAGCTTCCTGGCCAGGAGCTCCAACCGCGGGTCGTCCTCGTCGCTCAGCGTGCAACCTTCCCAACTGCACAAGACGAACTGCTCGTGCGGGAAGTGCTCTTGGAACCAGCGATGATCGGCAGTCTGGGGGAAGTGGGAGGGCAACCAGTCTCGGATGTCGTTGCGGTTGCTCCGCAAGGCCAGTCGAGTCCCCCGCAAGATGAAGGGGCCCAGAAAGACGATCGCCAGGACGATGGTGAAACGCCAGCGGACAAAGAAGGATTTACTCATACGGCGACCGGTACACCTTGCGAGGTTGGTTCCGGCAAACGCGGCGACACGCCAACTGGGTGGGGACGCGGGCGGGGCCTGGGTTCTCGTCCAAGGCGGCGGCGCGGCCCTCGTTCGCCTGGTTTGCCGGCCTCTTCGGCATCCGTCGCCAGTGCCCTGGCAGCTCGGGAAATCCCAAGACCTTTTATTTTAGCTGCGTTCGTCTGGTTCGTCTACGGCCGGTGGTCGTCGGGCGGGGTCGCCGGCTCCCGCGTTCCTTGCGGAGCTTGCGCTGCCGTACGACAAAGAGAATCGTCAGAATCGGAAATGGGCCCCCAGTTTTTCGCTCCCCAACCGAAAAGCTTGCTACCTCTACGTGACCCGTCGACAAGAGGCACGCCAGGGGCAGGGCCAAGTCCCTCGACACTTCCCTTCTGCGAGTGGGATGGACTCCCTCTGTAGTCGTACCACTCGTCAAACGAGCAACTTTCGGCCATGAGCAACTTTCGACTATGAAAGGGCACCCGAGGGAATCGCCGGTCCCCGGAGCCAACGCCGCAGATCTGCCGCGGCGGTGGCCCAAAGGGGCCGCTCGTCAGGGTGGCCCCCGTATGTTAGGATTTACGATTCGGCGGCCTTGCGGCCAAGATCCCGTCCCTTCCCCCCAACGAAACACCGGACCGATGCCCATAGGCCCCTATTCCCCCTGTCCTGGTGGTACCGGGAACAAGATCAAGTTCTGTTGCCCGGATCTCCTCAGCGACCTGCAAAAAATCGGGCGGATGCTCGAAGGCGAGCAGTATCAGGCGTGCCTGAGGCACATCGAGCAACTGGAGAAGTCCAACCCCGACAAGGCATGCCTGCTCTCGGTCAAGACCCTTTTGCTGAGGATTCTCGGAAGGGCCGAGGAAGCTCAGGCCACCGCGGCCACTTTTCTGGTGAAGCACCCTACCAATCCGGTTGCCCTGGCCGAGTGCGCGATGGTGGCAGCCATGCGCCGCGACGGTCATCGGGCGATGGAGTTGATCCTGGGGGCCCTGGCGGAGTCGACCAGCGAACTGCACTCTCGCGTCTACGAGGCGATCGATTCGCTCAGCCGGGTGCTACTTGCGCAGGGTGAGATTCTGGCGGGACGGGCGCTGGCCAGGCTGCAAATGAGTATCCAGCCGGAAGACCGCCGCGCGATGAGCTTTCTCATGCAGGTGCATTCCGCGCCGAACATTCCGCTTGTGGTCAAGGATCCACCCGGTCTGCGTGACGCCCCCGACGGCGTACCGTGGAAGGCGGAGTTCGACGAGGCGCGGTCGTTGGCTTCCCACGCTCGCTGGACCGAGGCGCCCGAGCGCTTGGCGGAGTTGGCCGAACGGGTCGACGGCGAACCGGTCATCTGGTCCAATCTGGCCACGTTGCGGGGCTGGATCGCCGACACGCCCGGCTGCATCCAGGCGCTCAGGAAGTTCGCCTCCTTGGACGTCCCCCTGGAAGACGCCGTGGAGGCCGAAGCCCTGGCCCTGTTCCTGTCCGACGATCCCTTGGGCGATCGGCAGGAAGTGTGGGCCCTGCGCTATACGGTCCGCGACGTCGAGCGACTCCAGGCCGCGCTGGCGTCCTCGCCAAAGGCGAGCCAGATGCAGGCCGATTTGGCGTCGTTGGCCGACGAAGACTCCCCCCCACCGAAGGCCGTCTTCGCGTTTTTCAACGTCGCCCCCCCCGAACCGGGCACGCAAATCACCGCGCAGAACGTCCCCGGGATCGTCGGCCAAGCCCTTCTCTACGGAAAACAGACCGACCGAGAAGCTCAACTGGTGCTGGTCGACGTGTCGGCCCCGGACCTCGACGAGCTGAAGGCCTTGCTCGCGGACACGGCCGGTGACGCGTTCGACGGCGAGCCGGAGCAAGAGCTGACCGGGCACGTCTCCGCGAGCCGCGAAGCCCTGGCTCGCAACTGGCGCCTTCCCCCAGACTGCTCCCAAGAGGATTTTCAGCGGCTGGTGGTCGAGCACGTCGACCACGCGATACTGCAGACGTGGTCGCAGTCACCGTTGGGGCTGCTCGACGACCGATCTCCGCAGGAAACGGCCGGTGAAGAGGCCTATCGCGTCCGACTCCTGGCCGCCGTCCTCGTCCTGGAGTTCTGGCTGGAGCAGATCGGCGGCCGGTTCGACTTCAACCGCCTCAGAAGCCATTTGGGACTCCCGACGCTCGAACCGATCGATCCTGGGCAGACGCCCCTGGACGATCTGCCGCTGGTCCGCTTGTCCCGAGTGATGGTCGACAGGCTCTCCGACGACGCGCTATTGGCAGGGTATCGGCGTGCCCTCGGATACCGCGCGCAGGCCGCTTTGAGGAAGTTCGCCCAGGCGGTGGCCGAACGGTCTAGCCTGGGTAGCGCCAAGGAACGGCTGCTGGCATTCGAGATGATGGCCTCGGCGGTCGACGACTCCGATCAGGCGCTCCACTACGTCGACGAAGGCCGCAAGCTCGCCGGGCAGGCGGGCCAATCCTGTGCCCAGTGGGATCTGCTGGAGTTGCCGCTCCGCATGGGGCGTGGGGAGGCGCAGGAAGCATCGCGCCTGCTGGGGCACCTCCAGAGCCAGCACATCAATGAGCCGGGCGTCGCCCGAGCGTTGACCGAGCTGCTCATCGAGATTGGCGTCCTCAACCCCGACGGCACTCCCGCCGAACCGCCGGAAGCACCTGGCGCCGAACCACCCTCGCTGGTCGTCCCCGGCCAGTCCGACGCCAAGCCCGGAGAGCTCTGGACCCCCGATAGTCAGAAGCCCACCGGCGACAAGCCCAGGATCTGGACGCCCGGGATGGATTGACCCGGCATGCCGGCTGTGGCAATCGCTCGCCGGTAAGACGCGGCACGCGACCAGGCTCGGCCTGTCGAGTATCCGCCACCGTTCTCGGACAAGCTCCCGGTGACCACCGGCCCGGGTCATTCACGAAGGCGTTCGATGTCCTCGTAAGTGCCTTTGAAAAAAGCACTTGCCAAGAAACCACCCAAAGGCACTGTATCTCGGGGCGATACGCCGAATGCCGAGGTTTCGGGCGAGCATGAAGAATCCGGGCTGGTCGCCGGAGAAGCCCTCCGCGAGCGCGCGGCATCTCGGCCCCACGCTCGGCCCACAAATCTTCAACCCTGACCCCTGACCCCTGCCCCCTGCCCCCTGCCCCCCGAACCCTCAACCCGAACCGTCCTGAAATACTGGAAAGCGAGCCAGCCGCATGCTATAGAGGAATCCATCACAAGTGAACCCACAGCGAGGGAGAAGATTGCCATGGCTACGCAAGACCGGGTAACACGACGACGATTCCTCGGCCGCACCGCCACGATCGGGACGACCGGCCTTCTGGCTCCGCACGCGATGGCCGGCCTGGCCCGCGCGGCCGGGCAAAATCCGGCCGGGGGCGGCTATCGGGTAGGCATCTACACGCGTCCCTGGGACAAGCACGACTACCGCGTCGCCCTGGACGCCATCGCCGAGGCCGGCTTCAAGCACGCCGGCCTGATGACCACCACCACCGAGGGCCGCCGGCTCGTGATCCAGGCCGACACGTCGCTCGAAGCGTGCGAAAAGATCGGCCGGGAGGTGAAGGACCGCGGGATGTCGATCCCCTCCGCGTACGGCGGCGGGATTGGCGTCGGCAAGTCGCTGGAGCAGGGGATCGAGGACCTGAAGCGATTGATCGACAACTGCGTGGCCGCGGGTGTTCGCTCGCTCTTGATGGGCGGGACCAACGAGAAGCTCTTCGACGTTTACTACAAGGCCATTGCCGAGTGCTGCGACTACGCGGCCGAGAAGAACGTGCCGATCACCGTCAAGCCCCACGGCGGCCTCAACGACACCGGGCCCCAGTGCCGCAAGTGCATCGAGAAGGTCGGCCAAAAAAGCTTCAGCCTCTGGTACGACCCGGGCAACATCTTCTACTACTCCGACGGCAAGCTCGACCCGGTCGACGACGCCGCCACGGTCGACGGCCTGGTCCGCGCAGGCATGTGCATCAAGGACTTCACCATGTCCACCGAAGAGGGCAAGGTGAAGAAGGACGTCTGGGTCACGCCGGGTACCGGCATGGTCGACTTCCCGGCGGTCATGGCCCGCCTCAAGAAAGGCGGCTTCACCGCGGGCGACCTGGTGATCGAATGCGTCAACCGCCCCGACCCGAACGATCTGCCGGCGATGCTCGCGGAAGCGAAAAAAGCGAGGGAGTTCGTGGAGCAGTTGATCGCAGGCTGAGGGATTCGGACGGGTAGCGATCGGGGCGGGACCAAGTTTGACAACGGGCTTCCCGGCCCGTTAGAATTGAGGGAAGCCCGTCAGCAGTACTGAGCACGGAGGGAGCAGTCGTGCGCAACGAGTTCACCGCGATTCTCGAGAAGGACGGCGATTGGTTCATCGCCTATTGTCCGGAAATCCCCGGCGCGAACGGCCAGGGTCGCACGAAGGACGAAGCCAAGAAGAGCCTCGCCGAAGCGATCGAGCTGATCCTTGAAGATCGTCGAGAGGAAGGAATGCGCGGCGTTCCGGAAGACGCGATCCGAGACGTGGTGTCCCTGGGATGAAACGGACGGCTCTGCTGAGGCACCTGCGCAAGCACGGATGCGTGCTGAAGCGAAGGTCGCTCGCATTCGCTATGGACAAACCCCGCGACGGGCGAAGTGGAAGCGGTGCCGAGGCATGTTGAGATTCCCGACAAGCTCGCCAGGAAGATCCGTCGAGGCCTGTCCGTGCCGGAGATCGGATAGTCAGCGGGAGACCGGAGCCAACTTCGCGCCCGAATTCGTGCACGACCGCCCGCTCGGGACGTCGTCTCCTGACCGTGCCAGTTTCGGCGTGACCCATTGCTTTGGAAGACGTTCGGTCGGCCCGTCGGCGCGGGGCCGACTTTGACAACCGGCTTCGTGGGCCGTTAGAATTGAGAGCGTCTGGCCGCCGTTGCGTCCCACTTGACGAACGTGGGACTGCTCTTTTGGGGGAGATTCGTGAATGACGCTGAACGAACTGCTCCCGACGCTCCACGCGCTGCCACGCGCCGAAAAGCTTCGGCTCATTCAGTTGCTGGCTGCTGACGTGGCTCGCGAGGACGGAATAGAGCTAGCCGACACGCAGAGTGCGTACCCCGTTTGGTCCCCTTATGATGCTTTCGATGGAGCGGCGGCATTACTGCGAGTCCTCGCGGAGGAGAAGGCCGCCTCATGACGCCGAAGGCCCAGCGATTTCCCTATGTCGAAGTCGACGCGTCGCTCGGCCCTGCAAGCGCGCTGCCGTACGTCCCGATCACGTTGGCGTATGGCCCCCAAAGCAAAGGATGAATCGCCCCATGCACAGGACACGACGATCGACGACTGTCTTCAAGATGCACCCTGCGCCTCGGCGTGGGCGCTCACTGCTTTGGTCGGCCTGCGCTCTGCTTGTCGCGATCGCGTCGGTCCCTTGCCTTCCGGCGCAGGACGCGGACTTCGTGAGCGACCCGGGCGCCGGCATCTCCTTGGAGCACCAGCAGCAGTGGGGAGACTTCGGCTTCAACACCGCGGCGGCCCGGCCCGGCACCAAGGGGGCGCCGATGCAAATCGGCGAGAAGACGTACGATAAGGGCTTGGGACACCACGCCAACGGCGAGATCGTGATCGAGCTCCGCGGCCAGTACAACCGCTTTCGCACGTCGGTCGGCGTCCAATGGCAAGGCGGGAACCGCGGCAGCGTGACCTTTCGCGTTGTGGTCGACGGCGAAGTGAAGTTTGAGGCCGGACCTATGTCCGACAGCGACCCCGCACGGCCGGTGGACGTGCCGGTGGCCGGCGCGCGCCAGTTGCGCCTGATTGCCACCGACTCGGGCGACGGGATCGGCTGCGACATGGCCAACTGGGCGGAAGCCTGCCTGGTTCGCGACCCGCGCGTTCCCTTCTTCGGCAGCAGCACCGTGTCGCTTGCCGGCGAAGAAGCGCCGCCGGCCTCACCCGCCGCGGGCGGCTTCTCGCTCGTCGCCCGGGCGAACGGCCCCCAGGTAGCCGTTATGGAAACGTCCCGGGCGTTTACGGTCAGTGTCGACCACGGCGAAGAGGTCCGCTTGGCCGTGCGGATCAGAAACGTTGTGGAACCGTTGCGAATCATGGCCGACCTGAGCGTCGTCCGCGGAACGCAGGCCGAAGTGGAGCTTTCGGTGGGCGGCGCGAGAGTGTCGCGCACGGTTCGCTGCGGCGACCGCGCGGTGCTCGCCAGCGAGCCGGTGAATCCCGGCACCGAGGGCGAGATCGTCCTGACCACGCGGGGCGCCGACGCGGAGACGGGCGTCCGCTGGAGCGGCCTGCGATATGCCTTGGGCGACGAAGTGTTCCACGTCCCCCTGGTCTTTGCGCACGCGGCGGAGGCGATCCCGCCGCCGGTCCTGCCCGACCTCCGCCCGTCGATCGAGCAGGAGCTGATCGAGTGGGACTGGCGCATGCAGGACGGGATCGGCACGGCTCGGGAGCGCCGCGGTTGGGGCGAGGCGATCGAGGCGGTGCTCGAGCGGGGCGATCGACTGATCCGGAATCTCGCCGCGTCGGGCGTTTCCCTGGACGAGCTCGCGGCGCCGTGGCAAGCCGCCCGGAGCCGGTGGCAGACGATGACTGCGGCCGGCTCGGCGAGCGAAGCGGAATGGGAAATGCTGTGGAGAGAGGTCCACACGCTCCGCCGCCGGATCGTCTTCCACAACCCGCGTGCGCAGGTCGGCCCCCTCTTGTTCGTCAAACGGGTGCCCAGCGCCATGAGCCACCAGTTGACGCAGTATTCCGGGCGGTGCGCGCGGCCGGGCGGCGGCGTTTTCGTGCTCGACGCCCCGGGGCGTTCGATGCGGTGCCGGCAGTTGGGCGCCTTGCCCATGGGCAGCTACCTGAATCTCGACGTCTCCTGGGACGCAGAGCGCGTGCTCTTCTCTTTTTGCGAGACCGACCCGGGAGCGGTCGACTGGCGCACCAGCGAGAACCAGCACTACCGTCTGTTCGACATGGCCGCCGACGGCTCCGACCTGCGCCAACTGACCGACGAGCCTTTTGACGACTTCTCGCCGCGCTACTTGCCCAACGGCAAGATCCTCTTCCTGTCGACGCGCCGCGGCGGCTTTCACCGTTGCGGCCGGGGGCCCTGCCCCGTGCACACGATGGCCCTGGCCAACGCCGACGGCTCGGACCCGCGCGTCATCTCGTTCCACGAGACCCACGAATGGGACCCGGCCGTGCTGAACGACGGCCGCGTGATCTACACGCGTTGGGACTACGTGGATCGGCACGCGGTCCACTATCAGCAGCTTTGGTCGGTGCGGCCCGACGGCACCGACGTGAGGGCCTTTTACGGCAACAACACGCTGAACCCGGTGGGCGTCTGGGAAGCGCGGCCCGTGCCCGGCTCGAACCGCGTGATGGCCACCGCGGCGGCCCACCATGCGATGACCGCCGGCTCGATCATCCTCCTGGACGTCACGCGCGGGATCGACGGTCTGAAGCCGATCACGCGGCTGACGCCGGACGCCTTGTTCTCCGAGAGCGAGTTCCCGGTGCAGCATTGGCACGCGACGGCCGGCGTGCCCGAGCCGCCCGAGGTGCCGACGGGCGAGAAGCGGTGGCCGGGCCACTGCTACCGCACGCCGTATCCGCTCTCGGAGGACTTCTTCCTTGCCGCCTACAGCTTCGATCCGCTGATCGGCGAGCCGCTGGCCAACCCGGCCAACATGTTCGGCATCTACCTCGTCGATCGCTTCGGCAACAAGGAGCTGATCTACCGCGACCCGAGCATCGGCAGCCTCTGGCCCACGCCGCTGCGCGAGCGCCCGCGTCCGCCCGCGCTGCACTCGGCGCTGGTGGAGCACCAGCCGGGCGAGGGCACCTTCTTCCTCCAGAACGTGTATGATAGCTGGCCGCAGCTCGCCGAGGTGAAAGACGCCGTCAAGCGGCTTCGCATCCTCCAGGTGCTGCCCAAGACGACGCCCAACGCGAACACGCCCCGGGTCGGACTCGCCAATGCCTCGCCCGGCAAGCAGGTCCTGGGCACGGTGCCCGTCGAGCCCGACGGCTCGGCCTACTTCCGCGCCCCGTCGGGCATTGCCCTCTCGTTCCAGGCGCTCGACGAGCGCGGCATGGCCGTGCAGACCATGCGGAGCCTCACCTACCTCCAGCCCGGCGAGCAAGTCGGCTGCGTCGGCTGCCACGAGCATCGCACCACGGCCCCCGCCACCCGCGCCGCAGCGCTGGCGGCCGCGCGTGTGCCCTCCGAGATCACGCCCGGCCCCGAGGGCTCGAAGCCGTTCAACTACGCCATCCTCGTGCAGCCGATCCTCGACAGGCACTGCGTCGAGTGCCACCGCCCCGGCAAGGCCGACGGCGGAGTCGATCTGACCGGCGCTCCGGCCGGCGAGTTCACCGCGTCGTACAACGCGCTGGCGCCGCGCGTACCGTTCTCCCAGTGGAAGGGTACGCCCCAAGACAACTTCGAGCCGCTCACCTACCCGGACCGCTTCGGCGCCCGGGCCAGCAAGCTGACGGAACTGCTCCTCGAAGGCCACGAGGGCGCCACCCTCTCCGAAGCCGAGGTCGACCGCCTGGTCACCTGGATGGACGCCAACGCCCTCTTCTACGGCACCTTCGATCCCGAAGACCAACAGCGCCAACGCCGCGGCGAGCAAATCGCGGGCCCGGCGCTGGAATAGACGCCGCTTTTTTGCACGTCCGGGCTTGTACTCACCTTTCGAGAAGCAGAGGCCGCTTCCCGTCAGGGGGAGGCTCGACCGATCCTCGCTGAGGAAGTAGCTATGGAGGCCACCGAACACCTCGATCGTGGCCGCGCCCACTATGAAGCCAACGAATTCGACGACGCTTGTGCGGAATTCAGCCGGGCAATCGAGCTGGCGCCGGGCTTTCCCGACCCCTACACCGGTCGCGGGTACGTGCATTATTTGAATGGCGACTACGAGAGAGCAATCTCGGACTTCAGTGAGGCAATCCGTTTGAATCCTCGCGATGCCGACGCGTGGGCAGGACGCGCCGATTCGCGGCAAATCATCGGCCGATTCGAGACTTGTAGGGTGCGTGAAACGCACCCTATGACGGTTTGTCGATTCAACTGGTGCGTTTCACGCTCTCTACGCGCTGGTGCGTTTCACGCACCCTACGCGCTACGCGCTCTTGCTGCCGAACTCAGTCGCCTTCTTTCGTCCCTTTCTTTTCCGCGGCCAGCAGCTCGCGGAGCGCGGCGAGCAGCACGGCTTCGACTTCCGGGGCGACGCGGGAGCGGGTGGGCTCATAGCCGCCTTGGGAGTAGGCGATCTTCGTGCCGATGTACGTGGGGCCCGCGTCGCCGTAGGCGGCCATGAAGACCGAGCGGTCGGGCCGCATCGCCTGGGCGGCAAGCTGGTACTCGACGAACAGCTCGCCCGGCATGTGCACGACGCTCGCCGGCCCGATCTCCAGGCACGCGAGCGGGATCTTGTGGCCCGACTGCATGCGGCGGAGGAAGACGAGGTCTCGGGCGGCGTGCATCCGCTCGCGCACGCTCACCTTGGCGTCCTCCAACGTGCGGCGGGCTCCCTCCTCGCTGATCCGCGGGCTGACCGGCAGGCCGACCGGGCACACACGCCAGCTCACGTCGGCGGCGGTGACCGGCGTCTTCTCGGTCGCTTCCCAGGCGGCCTTCATGCCCGCTTCGAGTCGCTTGGCGAGCACGGGGCGGTTCTCCTTGGCGCCGTTGTTGTACTTGCCGCACCCCACGTTGCCGCCGGCGCCGTTGAAGTAGACCTGGAACACGCCGGGGAGCGCGGCTTCGCGGGCCCCGCGGGCCATGCCCACGAAATCGTAACTCACGCCGCCCTGGCCGTAGTAGCTCTGCGGGTGGCAGGCGTAATAGTTGATTGCCACCAGGGGCCGGTCGCCGTCCCAGAAGCTGAGCACGCGGAGATAGGGATCGATCGTGCCCTCGGGGGCTTCGATGGCCTTCTCGTTCCGGCAACTGCTGAAGCGGACGTATTGCACTTTGCCGTCGGGCCCCAGCACGCGCCGGCTGGAGGCGACCTGGTCGACCTTGGCCGTGCCGCAGCCGACGTGCGTGACGGGCTGGGGCTTCCGGGCGGCCTCGCCGGCGGCTTGGGCGACCCGGCCGATCGCCTCGTGGGCGACTGCCACGTCGAACATCTTGCCGCCGAGCCCATGGGCGGCCAGCAGCTCTTCGGTGGAGAAGTCGATGCCGGGCGTGTCGTGCTGGTGGGCGACGTGCACGCAGACTCGATCGGGCGACGTGCCCACCGCCTCGGCCAACTCCCGGCGAAAGGCGTCATGGGCGGCGTTCCCGATCCCCACCCAGTCCACCGCGCAGAGGACGATCGGCGGCCCGTCGGCCAGGAGGATGATCCCCCGGGCACTGAGCGGATCGACGATCCGCTCGGCCGGGCGGACGTTTCCGTGGCAGAGCGGGGCTCCCAACGGCGGCGTCACGTCGGCCTGAAACGTGGCGATCCGAAGCGGCCTGGCCGCCTCGTCGGCAAAGCCCCGGGCCGCCCAAAGCGAAACGGCCATCAGGGCCAACAGAAGGACAGGGTGGCGTCTCACGATGAATACTCCTCCCAGAGGACCACGGCCGCATGCGACCGCCAAGGCATGCCAACGGCCCCTATTGTAACCGGCGGCGGGACACGATGGGAGCTTTCGCGCCGTCCGTTCGCCGGACACTTCGCCACTTCCGTAGCAGGCACACGCCGTGTGCCGTCCGCCGGTTACGGCACACGGCGTGTGCCTACTACTCCTGCTCGCGCACGCCGGTGTCTTTCGCCGTTGACGCGGCCCGTCCCCTTGATTCACAATGGATCTCGTGTGTCGGACGCTGGGGGGCGCCACGAAACGGTAACCACGCCATGATGCGAATCTCGTACGGTTGGGTGCTTCTCGGGATCTGGGCGCTCGCCACGCCACTCGGGCCCGGCCAGGCGGTGGCGGACGTCCTCGCCTGGGAAAGCTTCGATGGCTGCGCATCCGGCTCGCTTACGGGCGTAAGCGACGGCGCGGGCTGGGGCGGGCCGTGGGACGTCCACGGCACGGCCACAGTCCGGCCGAACCGGACCACCGTCGACGGGGTGCCCTGCTTCGGCCATTGCGTGGTGCTCGACGGGAACACCCGGGCGAGCCGCGTGCTGGACGTTCGGCCGGATGGGGTTTTTGACCGGGCCGGGCTCGTCGAAGCCGGACGGATCGGCAAGCGCGGCCGCGTCCTGTACGTCGGCTTCATGCAGCGGGTGTCTGCGGTGCCCGTGGTCACGCCGGGGACCCCCGCTTACCTCCGCTTCTACAGTTTCGAGCTCAACACCGGCCCGGACGATCACACCCGCGTGCTGGAGATCGGCCACGACGACCGCAGCAACCGGCCCGACGGCCCTTTCTACGGCGCGGCGTCGGTCGCGAACAACGGTCGCGACGACCGGGAGCCGGGGCAGTTCCGGTCGCTGGGCACGCCGGATACGGAAGCGAACGTGATCGTCGTGAAGCTCACGTTCGGCCCCGACGACCGCGACGTGGTCGAGGTCTTCCGCAACCCCGAGTCGCAGACCGACGAGTCGGCCAGCACCGTCGACGCCCGGCTGGAGGGCGATTTTGCGTTCGACCGGGTCGCCTTGGCCCGATTCGTGGGCAACGAGCCGGTCCACGAGGTGGACGAGATCCGCTTCGCAAGCGAGTATGCCGACGTGTTCGCGCCGGTCGACGCGGAGAGAATCCAGCAGCTTGCCGCCCAGGCGCGGCAGAAGATCGAGCGGAACGCCGAGGCGCTTCGCCGCAGGATCGACGCGATGGAGGCTCGAGGCATCGACACGACCGGCTGGCGGGAGCAGGCGGATCGGATCTGGGCCTCCGCCCGGGAGGGCTCCCCCTGGCAAGGGCTCGGCGCCCTGGAAAGGCTCGAATCGTCGATTGCGCTGAGCGAATCGGGGCTCGTCGTCCCGAAGCTGCTGTTCGTCAAGCGCCCCATGTTCCAGCCGACGCACATCTACACGGAAATCAGCGACGGGCCGTTTCGGCCGGGCGGCGGGATCTTCGTCCTCTCACCCGCCCGGCCCGACGGGCAAGCGACCTGCATCTTCGACGCCGGCGGAGGCATCGTCCGCGATCCGGAGGTCTCCTTCGACGGCCGGAGCGTGCTTTTTTCGTATCGCCCCGGCGAGGACGATTACTATCACGTCTACGAGATGCGCGTCGACGGCTCGGGCCTGCGCCGGATCACCGACGGGCCGTTCCACGACCTGGACCCGTTCTACCTGCCCGACGGCCGGATCGGGATGACCTCGACGCGGGCGAAGTCGCGGGCGTTGTGTTTTTGGGTGCGGGCGGCCACGCTGTTCGCGATGCATGCGGACGGCACGGAGATCCGGCCGCTCACGTCGAACAACGTCAACGAGTTCACGCCGCAGATGCTCCCCGACGGGCGAATCCTCTACACCCGCTGGGAATACATGGACAAAAGCGCGATCTTCGTCCAGAGCCTCTGGTCCACTTTGCCCGACGGCACCCGGGCCCGGCAGATCTTCGGCAACAACCTGATCCATCCGGTTTCGCTCTTGCAGGCGCGGCTGATCCCCGGCTCGAAGAAGATCGCCTGCATCCTGGGGGCGCACAACGGCGACAGCGTGGGCCCGTTGGTGGTCGTCGATCCCACCGTGGGAATGAACTCTCCCGACGCCATTCTCAACTTCACGCCGAGCTGCAACTACCACAGCGGCTGCTTCGCGCCCTTTCCGCTGGATGAGAGGTGGTGCCTGGTCTCGTACGGTCCGCAGGAGCCGTTCGGGATCTACGCCTTCCGGATCGACCCACCCGCCGAATCGATTGCCCCGCGGAAGACGGCGGTGGCCCCCCAGTCGCCGCAGCATCCGAACAACCTCGGCGAGTATTGGGCGTCGTTCACGGGGGGGCGTCATCTCGTCTATCGCGACGACACGTACTCGTGCGTCGAGGCGATGCCCCTCGCGGGCCGGCCCGTGCCGGAAGAAGCGGGATCTCCGCGGGAGTCGGATCCGCCGCAAGATGCCGGACAAGACGCCTTCGGCGAGGGCACGCTCGTCCTGGTCGACGTCTACCGCGGTTTGGAAGGAGCGGTGCCGCGGGGGACGATCCACTCCCTGCGGATCGTCGAGGAGATGGGCCACCGCGATGAACGAGGGCGACGGGACTATGAGGGCGCGTTCGACGCGGCCGAGTTCCAACGGCAATACGGGGCCGGCTTCATGAGCCTCTACGCGGCCCCCTGGGAGAGCGGCAAGCCGGCGCCGTCCCTTCAGGCGAAGTACGTGTATGGGACCGTGCCGGTCGAGCCGGACGGGTCGGCCCATTTCCGGGTGCCCGCCGAGCGGCCCGTCTACTTCCAGGCGTTGGACGCCGACTACAACGAGATCCAGCGGATGCGGAGCTACCTCCACCTGAAGCCGGGCGAGACGCAAAGCTGCATCGGATGCCACGAGCATCGGTTCACGTCGCCGCCGGCGGGCACGGCCGAGCTGCCGATGGCCCTTCGCCGCGGCCCGAGCCCGATCGAGCCGCCGCCGTTCGGCGTGGGGCCGTTTTCGTACGTGAAGCTGGTGCAGCCGATCCTGGACCGGCGGTGCGCGTCGTGTCACGCCACCGAGGAGCCGGCCGGGGGCGTGAACCTCTCCCGCCGGCCGGACGGCCGGGGCGTGCCGATCTCCTTCGCGTCGCTGGTCCGCCCGCGAACCGACCCGGACCGCCCGCCGCTGGTCGATTTCTTCGACAACTGGTGGGGCGTCTCGACGACCGTCCCCGTGGCCGAGCCGCTGAGCTTCGGCACGTCGGCAAGCCGCCTCGTCGAAATGATCGACACGCGGCACGAAGGGGTCGACCTGCCCGACGCCGACCGCGCCCGCATCCGGCTCTCGCCGCTCGAGCGCCGCATCCTCACCACCTGGATCGACCTGAACTGCCCGTTGTGGGACAATTACGACCCCGAGCGGCACGCGTGTGTTGATAGCGAGTGAGGTTCTCCCGAGCGAGAGGCAAGAGGTTGTCCCACGAAATGCGTGTCGAGATCGACGAATTCACGATGGCCGATTACGACGAGGCCTGCGCGCTTTGGCGGGCGATGCGGGAGGTCGAGCTGGACGACGCCGACACGCGGGAGAAGATGGCCGGCTACCTCAAGCGCAATCCCGCGATGAGCTTCGTCGCCCGGGAGGGGGGCAAGATGGTCGGGGCGGTGCTGTGCGGTCATGACGGCCGACGCGGCTATCTGCATCACCTGGCCGTTCTGCCGGAGTATCGCAACCGGGGCATCGGCACGCGGCTCGTGGACGCGTGTCTTGAGGCGCTCGGCTCGCAGGGGATTGAGCGGTGCAACATCTTCATCTTTTCCGACAACGAGTCGGGCAGGGCCTTTTGGACAAAGACCGGGTGGAGCCGGTCCCCGGACGTGGACGTGATGTACAAATACATCGAGCCCGCAGCGAGACCGGAGAAGCACTAGCGCGAGGCGCCGGAGGCGGCCTGCCTGTGCGAGTCAGCCGGTTGTTGTCCGGGCGACGGTCCCTGCGATTCGCGTGAAGAAATCCGACGACGCCTTGGCCGAGGGCCACTTGGCGTTCGACCCGTGGTGAGGAAAGGCTACGATTCTCGCCTGCGGAACGGCACCGTGCGTGTGCTCAGCCTTCCGCCTGGGGGATACAGCAGTTGACGTGCTCGACGACGTCTCGCTCGGAGGTTGCCATCGCGTAGATTTTCAGCCATTCGTGGTGGTCGTGCAGGGGCAGCTCCTCGCTTCCGCCAAGGCGGCAGGAGGCGAGGATGGTCAGTCTCTCATACCGAGGATCGGTCTGGGACAGGTCCCGCAATTCCCTCAGGGTGGCAACGGGTTTCACGTCGTTCATCGACTGCGCCTCCTGGCCGTGTTCCGAGACCGACATGAGAACTGCTCCAAGATCGACGTGCGGGGCGTCTACGGCCGGATATCCTAGGGCCCGCCACGGTGCTCTCGGGCACGACCCGTCCGGAAATCACGACTCCCCACTCGGTTCCCCACGTTCGGCGGCCCTTCGTCGCTTGACCAGAGTGACCTCGTTGCCCGACTCGTTGAACGTCACTTCATCCATCAAGTTTCGCATAATTGCCAGGCCCCGGCCGCGCCCTGCCTCCAAGGCGCTGGGGTCCTTGGACTTGGGGACCGTGCTGACGTCGAACCCCGAGCCTTGGTCGCGAACGACGAAGCGGACGTCCTCGGGCGAGAGGCTCACGGCCACGTCGATTCTTCGGTCCCGAACCGCCGGGTCGAGGCGCGGGTCGTGGACGAGGCTCACGGTCTCCCCGGCGCGGAGCTTGTCCAGCGCGTCCTGCATCTGGTTGACGCTCAGCTCCAGACTGCCGTGCAACAGCGCGTTGAGCAACGCCTCCTTCAACGCCATGCCGACCTGGAGCCCCTCGGTGTAGTCGCAGAACCCGATCCCCACGACCAGCCGCTGCACCAGGTCGACCAGGGGATCGATCAACTCGGCGTCGCTGGGCAACGAGAGCGTGAACTGCGACCCGGTCATGCAGCCCACCAGCTCCTCGTAATTGCGCTCCGCGCGCCCCAGCGCCACGACCTTCTCCACCGTGTTGACCAGCTTCCGGGCGAGCTGCTGTTTGGGGACGTAGCTGGCCGCCCCTTTCTCCAGGGCCTCGACGGCGAGTGCTTCGCTGCCGAAGGCGGTCATGAGGATCACGGGCACTCCGGGATACCGCCGCCGGACGGCGCTGACCAATCGCAGGCCGTCCATCTCGGGCATCTGCATGTCGGTGACGACCACGTCCGGCGTTGCCTGCTCCATTCGTGCCAGAGCTTCCACACCGTCCTCAGCGCTCTCGATCGTCCATCCGGACTTGCTACCCAGCAGCCCACTGACCAGCGTGCGATCAGTGGCCGAGTCGTCCACGACAAGTACGGTCGTCATGCGTCGACTCCTTCACGGATGCGGCAACGGGCCCTTCGAGCGGGCCGAGATCATGGGCTCCCTCCCTCCGTCTCTCTACGAACCCAGTCTAGCAGAACCGAGGTGAGCCGTTCCATCTCTTTTTCGAGTACGGCCAAGATTCCCCCTGCGTTTTCCAGACTGCCTTTCTTCCCCATCCTTTCCAGGCGGGAATCGCAATCGAACGCAGGGATCGACTTCCAGTAGCGAATGGACCCCTTCCGTGCATGGGCGTGCAGCCGCAGGGCGCCCGGCGCCGGTTGCTTGGCGAATCGCGGCCACAAGACAAGCCGCGGCGTGTCGCCGGAGGGAGCCCTCCCAAAACGTTTGGCATCAGTTGGGGCCGGGGAGATCGATCTTCGCTTCTTCCGCGGCTTGGCGGAGCTTGTCGAGAGCCCGGGCTTCGAGCTGTCGGATTCGTTCCTTGGTGACGCCCAGGTTGGCGCCGACTTGTTTGAGCGTGAGCGGTTCCTGGCCCCGTCTGAGGCCGAAACGCTGGACGACGATCGTTCTTTCCCGCTCGTCGAGCCGATCGAGGATGCTCTCCACCTGCCGTTCTCGCTTCTTTTGGGCCAACTCTTGCTCGATGTGGTCGGGCCGGCTGTCTCCCGTGTCGCCGAACAGCTCGCCGAGCCCGGTGCGGAAGCGGTCGCGGTGGCGGTGTTCGTCGTGGAGCGAGCGGGTGTAGTTCTTCATGATGGCCCAGCTCGCGTAGGTGCTGAACTTGTTGCCTCGGGCATAATCGAATCGGTCCACGGCCCGGATCAAGGAGATGTTGCCGTCGCTGATCAACTCGAACAGCGGCGTCGTTTCGCTGACGTGCCGCTTGGCGATCGATACCACCAGGCGCAGATTCGACCGGATGATCCGGTTCTTCACGGCGACCGCCTCTCGGGAGTACCGCTCGATCCGATTCATAAGCCTCCGCTTCGGATTCCGCGGGTCGATCTGCTCGCGGAGTTTGGCGGCCTTGTACTTCAGGTAGTTCATCTTGCGGAACAAGTGGACTTCCTGCGAGGGCGTCAAGAGCGGAATCTCATACAGACTTTTCAAATACGGCGGCAACCCGGAGGGTGCTCGAGGCGTTCGGGCGGGGCGGTCGGAAGCGGGCATCGGTCCCAGAATCAGCCTCTCCTGCTCCGGGGAACGGATCTTGGCGAACTCGTCGTTGGGGACGCAGTCCAGCGGAAAGTCCAGAATCCATCGGGCACGCATCTCCTCGAGCACCCGGCTGATGCACGCCCGCGTGCGATGGAACCGTCGGGCCAGGACCTCGACGGAATCCCCTCGGTGATGCTGTCCGAAGATCTTCTGCTTGGTCTCCAGCTCCAGCGGCCCGTAAATGTGGGGGAAAACGGCTATGTGGGGGTTCTCTTGGTCGAACCGCTTGAGGGTGTAGCGGATCGTTTCGATGCTCCGACCGGTTTCCTGGGCGAGACACCTGGCGACCTCGGCCGGCCATTTCCCGGCCCGCGCCAGGCGGCGGGCGCGGTCGACGATCCCGGCTCGCTCTCTCTCCGTCAACTGGCTGAACCGCGCGCCGCGGCAGACGCGATCCCGGTTCTCGGCCACGAACCGGTCCACCGAGCTTTTGAGAAACCCGACTCGCTCGCGCCCGTCCACGACAAAGCGTTGACCGACCAGCCCCTGACGCCGCCATCGGGAGATCGTCTTCGTGGAGACGTTCAGATACCGGGCCAACTGGTCGACGGTGAACACCGTCTCTCCGTTGGCGGCCGCGGCGGCGCCCGTCTGCGGACCGTCTTCCCCAAACAGCCGCAACGGGGGCCCGGTGTCACCGCCCTGTCGCCCCGAGACGGCATGGATCGCAGAGCAGCCGCGGCGGATGGGCGCGCGGACGGGCGTGCAGCTCCACGTTCGCGTCGCGCCGCGTTCGGCCAGGGCGGGCTCCGGCGGGGCCGCGTGTTGCGCCGGCCTGTCTCCCATGCCGCCGTGGATTTCCAGTTCGCAGATTCCCCGGACGGCCGGATGCAGGTAGTCGGTGTGCATCGTATTTCCTCCTCCAGGCAGGCTCGGAGGTGCCCCGAGAGCGATCAGCTCCGGGAAGGCACGCTCCCGTCGTGTCGGATCTCTTGCCGGCCGGGGAACTGACGCGAGCACGGCTCAAACGCTCACGCGGCGCCCCCGGGGCTCAGCGTCCGCCTCCAATTGGCGAGAGACTTCCTCGCGGTGAATCGGGATTTCGGGCGGTGCCGAGAACCCAAGCCTCACTCGGCCGTTGTGGCTCTCCAGCACCGTGACCTCGATGAACTGACCGATCCGCACTCGCTCTCCGTTCCTTCGGGACAAAACCAGCATGGGAAGCCCTTCCTGCAAACCAGGTTTGATCTAGTCAATACGACGGGGATCTTCTCCGCCGCCCGTGCGCGGGTCGTCGCCCGGCCCCTCAGAGATCGGCACCGGAATCACGTCGATCCGATTGTCGACGGTACGGACGCCACGGACTCTCTGAGCCAGCGATCGGGCGGTCTGCTTCAGGAAGTAGGTGGAAACGCGGCCGCGGAGCGTCAGGGTCCCCTCGCGGAACTCGCAAGTGATCGGATGCTCGGCTAGCTCGGACGACTCCCGGAGGCGTGCTTGGGCCGCGGCCTCGATCTCTCGCTCCCCTGCTTCCCGCTCGTGTTCAGCGCCCATGTCACGGATTCTCCCATGCCCGTGGACCGGGCTTGTCGGACCGTCGTGCCAAGCCTTCTCGGAACCACCCGGCGGTCGTTCCCGTCGCCCCGATGCGGCCGCCGGAACTCGTTTTCGGAACTTGGTGATGATTCTGGCCAACAGCACGTTGGTTGCCTCATCCAGGAGTCTCTTGTCCCATGTCGGCCGCTATTCTACGGATCATCCCGACCCTCGGTAATCGGGAGAAACGCGGTTTCTCCATGGGGCAACGCCGGGGGGCGTCTAGGGAATCTCCCTATGGCTCGTCTCCCAAGCGGCGGTACAAATGTCGGCAATCGGAAGCACGAGCCGGTGCCTCCGGGTCACCCGAGCTGCCGTTGCAGAAGGCGGCGGCAGCGGGCGCCTGGCGCCTTGGGATCAGCCGAAGAACAACTCCCGCATTTTTCCGGCGGCCTGGTACCGGGGGGGACGGAGGTGGGGAACTAGCCGCCGCAGTCGTCAACCTCTTTTCCACCGGCACCAGGCCGGCGGGAAAGACAAGGACGGGGCGAGAGGGTTTTCGTCGGCTCCCTCCCGCGTCTAGGCACGCGCCGGGGACCCGCTACAATGGGTCTGCGTCGTCGGCCGACCGTGACCGACGCCAGCACCCGCCGGCCCGGCTCCCGCAAGCCACTCGCCCCGCACGGACGAGAAGCAGACCGACCCGCCAGCGTCAGCCAATCGGGGTGGTTTCGATGATCAGCCGCGTTGTCAGACCCCGCAATCTATCGCATCTCCTGGTCGGATTGTCGGTGATCGTGGGGCTGTTGCTGACGCGGTGGTACGGCAGCTACCCGCTGTTCCACAGCCTCGTCGAGGTATTCAGCATCGTCGTGGCCTTCGGCATCTTCACCGTCTTCTGGAACGGACGGCGGTTCCTGGACAACGGATGCTTTCTGTTTCTCGGCATCGCCTATTTGTTCGTCGGCGGCATCGATCTGCTGCACACCCTGGCCTACAAGGGCGTGGAAGTCTTCGACCACCCGGGCTCCAACCTGGCGACCCAACTCTGGATCAGCGCCCGCTGCGTCGAAAGCCTCTCGATCCTCGCGGCCCCGTTGTTCCTTCACCGCCGGCTCAATCCGTACGCGCTAGTGGCTGCCTACGCGATGGTCGTTGCCTTGCTGCTGGCGTCCATTTTTTACTGGGGAGTCTTTCCGGACTGCTTTGTGGGAGGATTGACGACGTTCAAGGTGGCCAGCGAGTATCTGATCTGCCTGGTTCTCGTCGTCGCTCTCCTCTTGCTCTATCGAAGGCGCAGCGAGCTGGACGCCCGGGTCTACCGGCTCTTTTTCACTTCGATCGTCCTGACGGTTGCCGCGGAGCTGGTCTTCACGTCGTACGAGGTCGTGACGGACAACTGGAACATGACCGGCCACTTCTTGAAGCTCATCTCGTTTTACCTGATCTACGTGGCGTTCGTGGAAGTCGCGATGACCAATCCGTACGCGGTGCTGTTCCGCAACCTGAAGGAGAGCGAGGAGTCTCTGCGGCGGAGCGAGGGACGCTTCCGCGGCACGTTTGAGAACGCGGCGGCGGGGATCGCCCACGTCGATCTGGACGGCCGTTGGCTGCTCGTCAACCAGAGGCTGTGCGAAATCGTCGGCTATCCCCGCGAGGAGCTGCTCCAAAAATCGCTCCAGGACCTCACCCACCCGGACGATCGGGTTGCCCACAAAACTCAGTTCGAGGCGCTCACCCGAGCCCGGATCAGCAACTACTCCATGGAACAGCGGTATCTCCACCGGGAAGGGAGGATCGTTTGGGTCAACCTGACGATGGCGCTTCAGCGTGATCCGTCGGGCAGCCCCCGGTATTCGATCGCCGCGGTCCAAGACATCACAAGACTCAAAGACGCAGAGCGCAAGCTCACGGCGATCAACGAGACGCTCGAACAACGGGTCGCCGAGCGCACGTCGCTGGCGGAGCAGCGGGCCGCCCAGCTTAGGGTGCTCGCCTCGGAGCTGACGCTGGCCGAGCAACGCGAGCGCCGCCGCCTGGCCCAGATCCTCCACGACCATCTCCAGCAGTTCCTGGTCACCGCCAAGCTGAAGCTGGGTATGCTGCGGCGTCGCGCTTCGGACGAAGCCCAAGAGCAGTCGCTTGGTCAACTGGATGAATTGTTGGACCAGGCCATCGACGCCTCGCGCTCGCTTACCGTGAAGCTCAGCCCACCCATTCTCTACGACGCCGGCCTGGCCCCCGCCCTGGAGTGGCTCGGTCGACAAATGCAGAAAAAGCATGGCCTTGCCGTCGAGGTCCATGCCGACCCCCAGGCCGAGCCCGACACCGACGACTGGCGCGTCCTCATCTTCCAGGCCGTGCGCGAGCTGCTGTTCAACGTGGTCAAACATGCCCGGGCGGACTCCGCCCGAGTCGAAATGACCCGCACCGACGAGGGGCAAGTCCGGGTGAGGGTCAGCGACCCGGGCGTCGGTTTCGATCCGTCGAGATTCGAGGCCGATGGCGGGTCGGACGAGGGCTCCGACGGCGGGTTCGGGCTGTTCAGCGTTCGCGAGCGATTGGCGCTCTTGGGAGGCCGGCTGGAGATTGACGCGACGCCCGGCCGGGGCACCCGGGTCTCCATCCTTGCGCCGCAGCCTCAGCCCCGAGAGCCGGGCGGCCGCGCTCCGCCTGCCGGCCTGGTGGCTCGGACCCCGGCGCCGGAACGGCGTGAGGGGCTAGCTGCGCGCGAGGCCCCTTCTGGGACCGCGGCCGCCGCGAGCGTCGAGCCGATCCGAGTGCTTCTGGCCGACGACCACGAGCTTCTGCGCGAGGGTCTGGTAAGCCTCTTGAGGGATCAGCCCGATATGGA
Organism: Thermoguttaceae bacterium; assembly: GCA_035528065.1. GTDB lineage: Bacteria > Planctomycetota > Planctomycetia > Pirellulales > Thermoguttaceae > DATKZH01. The sequence continues at coordinate 34,013 of DATKZH010000181.1, forward strand.
AGTGGTTGGCGAAGCGTCCGACGGAGAGGCGGCCGTCGATCTGGCCCTGAAGACCCGGCCCGATGTCGTCATCATGGACGTGAGCATGCCCCAACTGAGTGGAATTGAGGCGACCCGGCGGATCACGGCCACCGATCCGGACATTCGTGTGATTGGGCTCTCCATGCACGAGCAAGCCGACATGGCCGGGGCGATGCGCAGGGCGGGAGCCGTGGCCTACCTGCCCAAAGACGGGCCCGTCGAGGAGCTGATCGCGGCGATCCGCCACGCGTCAACGAGACGTGGCCGAGCGCGTCGGAATCTGAACGAGTGACACGACCCTCCGCGACTGCCCCCGATCTATAGACAATCGCCCCCCCCTCTGGTACGCTGATCCTGTCATTTGGCACGCTGATCGTGTCGTTTCTGACGAAAGGCTGCGCGACGACTGCCGCGCGTTGCAGCTCAGCTCTGCCGTTATCCAATCGGGCAAGCCGGCCAACTCGATGGAAGGCCGAGGACCTGGGTGGCTCGCTCTTCCGCCGCCACCTACCAGAGCAGGTTTCGCATGGCTCGCCGGGGGGGCACAATCATGGAAGTCAGAAGGACTGAAGGCGAAAGCCGCGATCGCTCGTCGATTCCCGGGCGGGTGCGGGTCCTGATCGTCGACGACCATCCGATTTTCCGCCGTGGACTTCGCGACCTGATCGAGGAGGAACCCGATCTGGTTGTTTGCGCCGAGGCCGCCGACGCGGGCGAAGCGATGAAGCTGGTCAAGACCCACTCTCCCGACGTGGCCGTCGTCGACCTCTCCCTCAAAGGGGGCCACGGCCTGGAGCTGATCGAGCAGATCCGCGAACACGACGAACAGATCCGGATGCTCGTCTGCTCCGTGCACCCGGAATCCCATTTCGCCGAACGCGTCCTCCGCGCCGGGGCGATGGGCTACGTGAACAAGCAGGAAGCCGCCGACAAGCTGATCGATGCCATCCGGCAGATCCTCGACGGCGAAATCTACGTCAGCGACCCCATCGCCAAACGCCTGTTGCACAGTCTCGTCGGCGGAAAACGCACCGGGAAGAGCCCGATCGAGAGCCTCACCAATCGGGAAATGCAGATCTTCGAGATGATCGGCCAGGGACTGACCACGAAGCAGATCGCCGGGCAGCTCCACCTGAGCCCCAAGACCGTCGAGGCCCACCGCGAGAACATCAAGACGAAGCTGAGCCTCTCCAACAGCGTCCAGTTGAGCTACTTCGCCTTCCATTGGACGCACGAGCAGAAGTGACCCGCGCGCGTCGATCGCCCCGACTCACGAGCAGCGTCTCGACGCGATCAATAGATCTCGATGCTCTTGACCACGCCGCCGCCGGAGGCTTGGGAGCCGTAGAGGCAGCGGTGGGCGCCGTCGACGAGATCCTGGCAGGGGAAGTTCCTGGAGGGGACGGACACCGTGGCGGCGCCGATGCTGATGCTCAACACCGAACGTCCGCGGGACGAGCCCGGCGTCAATTGACGAACGCGATCGATCAACTGGTTGGCGAGCCGGACGGCCGACTGGCGCTCGCAGTCGGGGAGGATGACCGCGAACCCGTGCTTCCCATGGGGAACGCAGACCACGTCGGCATGGTCGATGCCCCGGCAGGTCGTCTCCAGAAATTGCCGCAGTTTCCGGAAGCCCTCCTCGCCGAACGTGGTCGCCATTCTTGCGACGTCGTCCAGCTCCACCAGGAGTAAGGTCAATCCGCACTGCGACTGACGACATTCCGAGACCGCCGCGTCCAACGTTCCGAGCAAGGCGGGATCGACCTCCGTGGCGGCCGACGTGGCGGCTTGGCCCGCACGCGCGTCTGCGGGGGCCGACCTGCCCGCGTGGCTTGCACACGTGTCGGTGGAGGGTGACCGGGTGGATGAGCCGGCCGCAGACGGGTGGGGGGGCCTTGCGGCAATCGACTCGGGCGCCGGCTGGTCCGCCGTCGCAGGGGCTACGGGAGGGGAAGCCGGCGGCACAATCCGCGCCACCGCGTCGGAGAGGACGTGGAACTCGTGCTCGAACGCCTGACTCTCCGATTCCAGCGCGCGGCGGCCCTCCCTATACACGACCAAGTCCCCGGCCACCTCGGCGGCTACCTGGGCCAGTTGCAGGTGGGCTTCGACGAGCACGTCGTGGAAGTCGCGGCCTTCAGGGAGCCGCAGCGAGAGCACCTCGGCGAGCTGCTCGACCTTCGCTTCCAGTTCCTCGACCAACTGTTCCAGTTGTCCCTGGGAAAGCCTCAGCGAGGCGTCGCCGGCCACAAGCAACTCGCCGAGCGCGTCGGCTCGCCCCTCGGCCACAAGCTGGGCCACCAAGCCGGCCCAATGAACGATTTCCCCCAGTGTCGGGCACGACGGCGAGGGGGAGCCTGGCTGGCCGTCGGTCCATCGCACGGCTTCGACCAGCACGTCGGGGAGCCCCCAATGCCTCAACAGTCGCGACGTCAGCTCGGTGTGATCGAAACCGAACAGCCCCGTTTCCAGCGTCGCCAGATCGCTTCCTCGGTCGTGCACTTTTTGTAGGAACTCGAGGTACGGCTTTCCCACCTCCTGGATCAGAAGGAGGATCCCCAGGTCCTGAAGCAAGCCGGCGATGAAGGCCTCGTCGCCCGAGTGCACGCGGAGCATTGCGGCGATCTCCCGGGCGGCGACGGCCTTGGTGAGCGTGTGCCGCCAGTACCGTTCGAGGACCTCGGCCGCGACTCCGTGGAACAGCTTCTCCGGCAGACTGAATCCCAGCACCAACAGCTTCAGCGGTTTCGTGCCCAGAAGCGACAGCGCCTGGCCGAGGTCCGAAACCTCGCGACTGAGCCCGAATAGCGAGCTGTTGACGACCCGGAGCACCTTGGTGGTCAGCGCCGGGTCGTTCTCGATGCACTGCTTCAACGCGGCGACGTCGACCGTCGGGTTGTTCGTGAGCTCCAACACCTCCATCGCGGCCGCCGGCAGACTGTAGAGCTGGCCGGCCTTGCTCACGAGATGCTCGAGGGGACCCGGAGAGCTGGTCATGGCGTATTTCGGGTGGGTAGATTGAGGACGCGGTCGCCGGGGGCCGTCAACGCAAACGCCCGTATCCCAAGTCTAGCTCAAGTCTTCCGCGCTCCAGCCGTCCCAGGGTGTGGCGTCCCGAAAAAACGGCAGAATCGACACAAGTTGGCGATCGGCAGTGGGCATTCGGCGGCAAGCCGCAGCCCGTCAAGGAGCGCCCGGCCCTCGCCATGCATCATCCGTCATTCACCATTCACAGTTCATCCTTCATCCTTCCCCCACTACTCTTCCGCCACGAAACGGTAGCTGAGCACGCGGGGGCCGTCGATCTGTTCCGCCCGGAGCCATAGGGCTTTTCCGATCAACTCCCGGCCGTCGGACAGGCGGTACGTGTTGAGCTGGCGGCCGTGTTCCAGGCCGATGATCAGCGTGTTCTGTCGGCGGCGTCTGGGCGGGAACAGATGGCATCGGAGGCTGACCGGGCCCTGGGTGTCGTTGACCAGATGTTGCTCCACCTCCAGCTCGCCCTGCTGGTTCAGCCGGGTGACAATCTCGATATACACGTCGTTCGGCCCCACGTCGAGGTGCCGATACACGCTGAAACGGCGTTTCGGCTCGCGGGCACCGCCGGGCACCGTGCCAGGCACGGTCGGCGGGTCCAGTTCGAAGTCGACGCGGATCGGGTGACGCCCGCTGGTGGCGTTGTACGGGAGCATGATCCGGAAGGCCTGCTCGATCTTCTCGTTCTGACCGAGTTGGAACTGGATGCGGCGTGGATCGAGCTCCCAAGAGGCGGGGGCAACCAGCTCGAGTTGTCCGACGACCTCGCCGTCGAACGGATTGGCCAGGCGGAGGCTGTTCTGGTGGGGGCCGCCGATGACGCTGGGCACGCGGTCGCTGGCCAACGAGAAGCTCTGCCGCCAGCGGACGATCTTCTCGCTCACTCCGGTAACGAACGTGGGAAGCGTGCCGACCTCGATCACCTGTCGATGCTCTTGTTGCCCGGGAGTCGTGGTGCGGCCCCAGGGGTCGACCTGCCGGACCTCGTCGCCCAGGTAGATCACCTCCTGACCGGGCGTGTCGTTCCAGACGATCATCACCGCCTCCGAGCCCCGAGCGAAGACGTGGTTCCGGCTGCCTTCGGGCAATTGGACGGAGCCCAAGTACTGGGCCCCGCCCAGCGCCAGCGCGGTGGTCCGCCAGGGCAAGAAAAGCTCGCCCACGCTGCCGTCTTCGTTCATCAGCCCGCGATCCCCGTCGAAGGGGGCGGGGATGAACAGCCCTTCCGCGCCGTCCGCCTTGGCCAGAATCATCTGCCGGATGAGGTCCATGACCCTGGTGGGAAGGTCGTGCTGGTCTCGAGCCAGCGGCTCCAGGACGACCCAGCGACGCCACGGGAGATGCTCCGTGGCCGCCAGATGGGCGGCGAGCTCCTGCTCGGCCAACGGCGGGTCGGCGGAGAGGGCAAGGAATCGCCACGCCGGATGCCCCTCGGGGGACTCGGGCGGGGGCCGTCTCCAGTCCCAGCCGAATCCCAGGTTCACGTCTTGGCTGAGCCGGTCGAGTTGGGCCTTGACGTCGGCGATCTTCTCCCCCAGCTTCGCGTACCCGACGAAGCCCGTGTCCGTGTCGTTGCCCAACTGCCACCATCGCACCTGCATGCCCAGCCGCGCCGTCAACGACTCGAGCGACGGATACCACGGCTTGGAGTCGTCGATGAAGATCTGGGCGGGCGAGCTCAGCGTGGGAAACCGCGAGCGCAGGGCGTCCGGCGGATCGTGCAACAACCCGACCAGCTCGATCCCCTGCGAACGGAGATCCTGGGCGAATCGAGCCAGCTCCTCCACCTGCTCGTCGCCGGTGTCCTTGTCGAGCCATAGAGGGTATTTGACCCAGCCGATCCCTGCTCGGCCGGTCAGCTCGCTCAATTCCATCGGGGTGAGCGGCTTTCCGCCCCGCGGCAGACTCCATCCGAAGTCATCGCTGGGCGGACCGGCGTCCGGGCGGATCACGGCAAGGTTCAACTGGCGACGACGCGGCGTCCCCGACCGGTCGAGCACCGTCGCTCTCACGCGGTAGAATCCCGGACCCGGCACGGGCGGGCTCCACAGGACCGAGCCGACCCGAGTTGCGGCTTCCTCGGCGGGAGTGGCCGGAGGAGATGCCTCGTCGGGAAGGACCTCCGACGAAGGCAGCTCCCCCTCCGGCGCCGGGCTGGTCTTCAGCCGCAGCCGCTCCTCGGCCACCAGCGCGCCGAACGCGTCTTCCAGGCGGAAGACGACCGGAAGGTCTTCCTCAGAAAGCCCCGAGGCGTTGCAGGTGACCGCGATCTCGCTCGCGTCGGTGAACACGTGGTGCCGGTTGTTGGCCGAAACGGAGATCCGCGGCAGCCGGCCCAGCCAGACGTCGTCAAACCGGACCGAACCGGTCAGGTCCGGCCGAGCGCCCGGCTCCAAGTGCAGTCCGATGATCGCCAGCTTGGCGTCGGCCCGGCTGGGGGCCACGGGACCGACGCGGAGCTTGGTCCAACCCTGCGCGTCGCGGATCTTCTCGGAGTAGAACGTCTCCAAGCGACGCTCATCCTGGTCCAAGAGGGTCAAGGACAGACAGGCCCGATCGCTCTGGAGCCCCTCAACGTTGACCAGGCCTTCCACCACGTAGGTGTACATCAGCCTGATCGGGATCGGCGGACTGTGCACGGCCACGGCCCCGCCGTTCAGGTCGATGAGCAAGCAGTGCCCGCCGGCCGGCGTGGGCTCCTCGCGGATCTCAACTTCCACGTAGCGCGGGAATCCCGGGCCCCCGCGCCGGAGCCACTCGTCCGGCCAGTGATCGAAGTTCTTGTCCCAGGGGGCGTCGAACAGGCAGTGGAAGACCTCCGTTGCCCCGGGACAGCGTGCCTCAATAGGCGCATCCGCACTTGTCGCTACAATCGTTAGTGCCAAAAGGAGGTTCATCCGTTGCCTCTGTCGTCCGGCGACACCATGGACCATTCAGACTATCGTCCGGAAGGCCCGTCCGCTCGATCCAAGCGGCTCGGGCCGCTACGACCCGAAGGAGGACTCCCGTGCCTGCCTTGAAAATCGGCGTTGAGCTGGCCAGTTTGCGATTGCCTTTCAAGAAAGCCTTGCATACGGCGGCGGAGTGGGGCGCCGACGCGGTGGAAATCGACGCCCGGGGCGAGATCCGCCCGCAACAGCTCGCCCGGACCGGCCTGCGGCAATTGCGCAAGATGCTGGAGGACTTTGGCTTGCGGGTGTCGGCGGTCAGTTTCCGCACCCGGCGGGGATACGACACGCCTGCCGACCTGGAGCCGCGGATCGCCGGCACCAAGGCCGCCATGGAGCTCGCCTACCAGTTGGGGGCGACGGTCGTCGTCAACCACGTGGGACGCGTGCCGACGGATGAGGGGTCCGACGCCTGGCGACTGCTGGTCGAAGTGCTCGACGAGCTGGGCCGGCACGGGAATCGCGTCGGGACCCTCCTGGCAGCCGAAACCGGCACGGAAAGCGGCGAAGACCTCGCACGGCTCCTCGCCGCGCTGCCCGAAGGGGCCATCGGCATCGATCTCAACCCGGCCAACCTCCTGGTCAACGGCTTCTCGACCCGCGAAGCGGTCGACGTGCTGGGCCCGTCGATCCTCCACGTCCACGCCACCGACGCGTTCTGCGAGCTGGCCACCGGACGCCGCACGCAGGTCTCCCTCGGCGAAGGAACCGCCGACTACCCCGCCCTGCTCGGCGCGTTGGATCAACACGACTACCGAGGCTACTTCACCGTCACGCACCCCTCCGCCGGCGACCCGACGGAGGCAGTCGCGGAGGCGATCCGCTACTTAAGGAGCATCTAGGGAGGCCGGGGCCTCAGACCGAGGCGAGAGGTCAGTGGTCAGGGTTCAGGGTTCAGGATTTACGTGTATACGTGGAACTCCAAGTCCTGAACCCCGAACCCTGAACCCCACAAACTTGACTCATTTGCAGCAAATGTCCGAAGCCAAGTGCCCTAGGGAAGCGAAGCAGGCGCAACGTCTCTCTTGCGTTTCAGCAACCGTCTTTTCGCCGTCGCGTCGGCTGGCAGCCGTGCCTCGCTTCTGCTCTACTGGCCGGAAATGGAGTGGACTGGTCGATGAATGGACCCAAAGGCACGGGGCAGACCCCGGCGAGATTCGGGACGTTCGGGGGCGTGTTCACGCCTTGCGTGCTCACGATTCTCGGCGTCATCATGTTCCTCCGGCTCGGCCGCGTGGTCGGTCAGGCGGGCGTGCTCCAGGCGCTGGCGATCATCGCCGCGGCCAACGCGATCACGGTTCTCACGTCGCTCTCCCTCTCGGCGATTGCCACGAACACGCGGGTCAAGGGCGGGGGCGCCTACTACCTGATCAGCCGGAGCCTGGGCGTCGAGTTCGGCGGGGCGATCGGCGTCGTCTTCTTCCTGGCCCAGGCCGTCGCCGTGGCCCTCTACGTGGTCGGCTTCGCCGAGGCGTTCGCCGCCGCGCTGCCCGCGGTGCCGGCCTCCGTGCGGACGATCGCCACCATCGTCAACGTCTGCGTGTTTGCGTGCGTGCTGGTGGGGGCGGGCTGGACGATCAAGGTCCAGTACGTGGTTCTCGCGGTGGTCGGCGCGTCGCTGGCTTCCTTCTATCTCGGTGCTCTCCCCGCCTACAGCCTCGCCACGCTCCAGGAGAACTTGCGCCCAAGTTACGGCCAGAGCGAGAGCATCTTCACCATGTTCGCCCTCTTCTTCCCCGCAGTGACGGGCGTCATGGCCGGGGCCAATATGTCGGGCGACCTCAAGGACCCGGGCCGGATGATCCCCCGCGGCACGCTCGCGGCCGTGGGCCTGACCGCCGTGGTCTACGTGAGCGTGGCGGTCCTGCTCGCCGGCGCCTGCCCGCGCGACGTGCTCGTGGGCAACAACCACGCGGTCCGCGATACGGCCTGGTCGTCCACGTTGATTACCGCCGGAGTCTTCGCGGCGACGCTCTCCTCCGGCCTGGCCAGCATGATGGGGGCCCCGCGGATCCTCCAGGCCGTTGCACGGGACAACGTCTTCAAATCGTTGCGGCTCTTCGCCGCCGGCAGCGGCCGCCACGGCGAGCCGAGATCGGCCGTCGTGCTCACCTTCGCCATCTCCCAGGCGTGCATCCTCCTCGGCGATCTCGACACGATCGCGCCCTTGATCACCATGGCGTTCCTCATCACCTACGGGACGCTCAACCTGGCCACGTACTATGAGTCGGTCACGAGGAACCCCAGCTACCGACCGCGATTCCGGTATTCTCATTGGTCGACGGCGCTTCTGGGCGGGGTCGGCTGTCTGGCCGTGATGTTTCTCATCGCGCCGGTTTGGGCCGCCGTCTCGATCGCCGTCATGGTCGCGCTCTACCGATACCTCAGCGTTCGGGAAATCGAGTCGCGCTGGGGCGACGTGCTCAGTGGCGCGGCCTTCGAGCGCGCCCGGCGCAGCCTGCTGGCCCTCGAGGAAGAGCTCTACCATCCGAAGAACTGGCGGCCGATCGTGCTGGCGCTCAGCGGGGGTGGGTGGCAGCGGACCCACCTCGCCGTCTACGGGCATTGGCTGACCGCCGGCCACGGCGTGCTGACGCTGGGCCAGGTGATCAAGGGCGACGTCGAGGATTTCATGGAGCGGCGCGCCCGACAGGAAGAACTCGTCCGAGCCTTCATCCAGGAAGAGCAGTTGCAGGCGTTTCCCGCGGTCGTCGTCGCTCCCTATCTGTCCGACGGGATCGAGTCTCTGGTCCAATGTCATGGGCTGGGCGTGCTCCGCCCCAACACGGTGCTTCTCGGGTGGCCGAACGATCCGGCCCGCGTGGAGTCGTTCGGCTCGATCCTCCGCGTCGTGGCGGGATTGCGACGCAGCATCGTCGCCATCCGGACGACCGAAGACGTCGAAGATCCTTGGGTGGTGCCCGACGGAACCATCGACGTCTGGTGGCGAGGCAAGGCCAACGGCCCCCTGATGCTCCTGTTGGCCCATTTGCTCGTCACCAACGACGAGTGGCGAAACCGCCGGATCCGCCTGTTGCGGATCGCCGCCTCGGAGGCGGCGCGCGAGGAGATGACCCGGCACCTCGACGCGCTGATCGAAACGTCGAGGATTCGAGCCACTTCGGTCGTGATCGTGGCCGACGACGTTTTCGGGACGATCCACGACTTCTCCCGGGAAGCCGCCGTGGTGTTCTTCGGGTTTGAGGCGCCTCAGGAGGGATCGGAAACCGCGTTCCATCGCATGATGGAGCGATTGGCCGGGAAGCTTCCCCGGGCCATCTTCGTCGACAGCGCGGGGGGAATGGAGCTGGAGACCTGAATGGAATCCCGTGATGCTGCAACGTTGCGCAGGTGCAGGCGGGTCCGGCGAAAGCCCCGCCCCGTCCCGTTTTCGATCGCCCCGCGGAAAAGGTCCCCCGTTTATCGTCGTGATGCAACCGTTCACGGCGTTCGACGAAAGTAGCAGGCACACGCCGTGTGCCGTCAGCGAATGTCACGTTCAGGCCAGACCAACGACGCGTCCAAGCGACTCTGCCGGGTACTGCTCGCCGGGCGGACGGCACACGGCGTGTGCCTGCTACTTTCCCGGCCGTAAACTGCTACGTCGTGATTTTCGTGCAAACAGACGTCCGATCGGCCTGCACGCATTGGCCGTGCACGGCTCCATTGTTCGATTGAGGGTATGGGTATGTGTCGCTTTGTTTTGTACTTAGGCCCCCCGATTACGCTTGACTTGCTCACCACGCGCCCCGCGTTTTCCATCATTCACCAGAGCTACAAAAGCCGCATGCGCGAGGAGCCGCTCAACGGGGACGGCTTCGGCGTTGCCTGGTACGTGCCCTCCATCTCGCCCGAGCCGGCCGTGTTTCGATCCGTCCAGCCGGCGTGGAACAACATGAACCTGCGCGACTTGGCGCGGGTGACGCGGAGCTCCGCGATTCTTGCCCACGTGCGCGCGGCGTCGGCGGGAACGGGAGTCTCGGAGGCGAACTGCCACCCCTTCGCCGTGGGGCGACTTACGTTCATGCACAACGGCACGGTGCCCGAGTTCCTCAGGCTGAAGCGCACCTTCCAGCAGCGTCTGTCGGATGAGGCATTCTCCCAAATCCGCGGCCTGACCGACTCCGAGCACATGTTTGCCCTCTTCCACGACCGCCTGACCACCCTGGACGACGAGCCCTCGACCGAGGCCATGGCGCAGGCGATGGAAAGCACGATCGCGGAGGTCGTCGAGCTCGTCAACTCGGTCGAGGCCACACGGCACACGCTACTGAACTTCGCCGTGTGCGACGGAAATCAGGCCGTGGTCTCGCGCTACACGTCGGGCGACGGGGAAGCCCCCAGTCTCTACCTGCACACGGGAAAGAAGTACGTCTGCGAAAACGGCGTGTGTCACATGGTCGAAGCCGACCGGGAGCATCAAGCGGTGATCATTGCCTCCGAGCCCCTGACCGAGGAGCGAAGCTGGCATCCTGTCCCGAACAATCGGATCGTGCTGGTCCACCCCGACCATTCGATCGAATTCCGCGAGATCGGATGACGGAAGAGAGGACCGACGCACGCGAGCCCCCGTTCCCCGAGGGGCGGGCAGCCGGCGATCGCGATTGCCGGAAAGCGTCTCGCGCCGTATCGCCCGTCTCGCCTGCCCCCACGAGCTAGCCGTATCGAACGGCAAGCTCGATTTCCACCAGGTGGATCTTTCCGACGAGCTCAGCGACTAGTCGCGTGGGTCGTATCTCGAGCGTGTTCTCGCCCGCGTTCAATTGGCCCGGCTTCAGCGAGACCTCGTAGCGGAGATACGGCTCGAGCTTGACCGTGTGAATGCGCGTGTCCCTCCCGTTCGAGGCGTACCGCACGCGTTGATCCCCCGGATCGATTCGCCGCCCGTTCAGCGTGATCTCGAACCGCTCGCTGCGGGCGACGTTTTCGATCTTGAAGGCGAGCGTCGTCACCTTGGCCCGATCGTAGTCCTCGTAGCATCGGAATACGGCCTCGAGCCGCTTCTCCTCTTCGCCTCGATCGAAGGACTCCACGTCGGGCGCGTAGTGGCGGTAGTGCGTGTCCTTGCACCAATAGAAGAGGAACCGCTTGTCCTGGTGGCGCAGGAGGTCGGGGCGGGCCATCTCGTCGAGCGATTGCCCGACGCGCGTGAGGTCCGGGTGCCCGAAGCCCCGCAAATCGGGAAGCGCGATCCCCGCGTCTTCCGGGGGGCAGGGCATCTGGGACGACAGCTCGAAAAGGCATGGGTAGTTGAACAGGTAGACGCCGTCCGCGCCGCACGCATGCGCGTTGGCCGCCGCGGCACGGTACTCTTCGAGCCCGAGGTACTGCCCGGTCTGTTGGGAGCAGCCGATGTAGGCGTAGACGGGCGTGCCCTGCTTGAGCGCCCGCTTCCACTCTTCCATGGGGTGGTTCATGTACGCCTGGTAAGGCCCGACGCTGATGCAGTCGAAGAGCCCCTCGGCGTCCCAGGCGACGACGTCCAGCCCGCACTCCAGCGCCAATTCGGGAGTGAAAGGGACGTTCGCCGTCAACAGGTAGTCCGGCCGCTTGAGGCGCCGTGCCTGATCGCGAAGGGCCGTCTTGACGTCGCGAACCATCTCGGTGAACAGCGGCGCCTGCTCCTTGCCCTTGTCCGGAGCGAAGAAGAAGGGCGATCGCATGGCGTCCAGCTCGATGCCGTCGATCTCCGGGTAGAGGCCGACGAACTCCTCCACCCGCGCTCGGAAATGCGATCGGACCACCTCGAACGCGTAGTTCAGCGAGCCGCCGTAGTATCCGTAGACCGTGCCGAGACTGAGCTTGGCGTGCTGTTTCCAGAACTCGCTCACGCGCGGGTTCTCCGGCGAGGTGAAGTGGGCGTCGTTCATGCGGAAACTGGCCAGCGCCGTCTTGCCCAGCTCGCGAAGGATGCGAAACGCCGTGCCGAAGTAACCGCCCGGTTCCGACGCGAAGTTGTCGACGTTCCGGTACCCCCGAGACGGCTTGACGTCGGCGCCGCGGCGCATCGCCGAATAGTGCACGCCGACCTGCGTCGGATAGAGCGTCGGCCAGGTCATGTCGCCGACGCAGTAGGCCACCGCGCCGACCCCGTCGCGGCAATAGCTCTGGAGGTAGCGCCGCAGGTCCTCCTTCCGGAGATCGTCGTTCAGGCCCAGGAACACGTGGCCGTCGTCGTTGACGACCAGGTTGCTCCGAAAGGCTACGCGCTTCTCGCCGCCACTCGGCTCAGCGTCGGCGCCGCGTGCGGCCCGGACGGCGGCCGCCGCGCCGGCGCCGGCGGCAACGGCCGTCTCGAGGAACCGGCGACGACTCAGACGATCGGACATGACAACCTCCCAAGCGCTGAAGCTGTGCCCCTCGCCACGGATCTCGCCCCTCAGTCTGACGCTCTGCCCCGCTTAGCACCGGCCGATCAACTACCGTCGCATGTTCAATGTAGTCATCACGCTCCGCCGTGATGACATGACGTCACGGCCGAGCGTGACGACTACAATTCCTGCGACACTTGTTTCTCGAACGCCCCTTATCCTTCGAAGTACACCCCGCCGCCTTCCAGGGCCTCCCTCAAATCGGCGTAACGAAGCTCGCGCGTTCCGCAGTCCCTCGCCGCGCAGAGAGCCGCCGCCGTGCCGGTCGCCTGGCCTTGTCCCATGCAGCTTACCGTGTTTCGGGTGGACATGTGGGCGCGATGGTCGGACGTGATCATCATCCCGGCCACCAAGAGGTTGTCGATGCCCGCCACGCGCAGCGCTCGATAGGGGATTCCGTACGTGCCGCCGTCCTTGATCTGGAACCGGGGCGCCGAGTCGTGAAAGCCGTAGACCATCACGTCGTCGTCGAAATGCCTGCCTTCGATGACGTCCTCGTGGGAAACGTCGTAGTCGCAGGTGATCAGCCTGCCGCGGCGGATGCACAGCGACGGGCTGGTTCTCGCCATGAACGCCTTCTCGCAGCCGGGCACGTGCTTCCGGAACAGCTCGACGGCCCTTGCCTGACGCCGTCTCAGCTCCAGCTCCGCCTTGGCCACGGCGTCTCGGCTCGTGGGGCTGACGGGCATCTTGAAGTTCAGCTTGATGAACATGAAGTAGTTGTCGTGCACGGTGGTCGTGGTCGTCGACATCCCGATCCTGCCCGCTTCCTCCCGGAACTCCGGCGGCAGGTTCACCGACCGGCCGTTGAGCCGCACGATCTGCCCGTCCTCGCCGCTCCGCCGGCCTTCGCAGTATTCCCGAACCGCGTCGTGGGACTGGAGAAACTCGTAGTACTTCTCCACGCTCACGTTGGCCAGCCCGATGCTATTGGCCACGGGGTAGTCGTTGGGCTCCGTGTACTTCGCGCCCGCGTACGCGGCGAGGTCGCCGTAGGCCGTGCAGTCGACGAACGACTTGGCGAAGATCGCCTCCCTGCCCGAGCGGCTTTCCGCGATCACGCCCCGGACGCGAGAGCCCTCCACAATCGCCCCCGTCAACAGGGTATTGACCCACACGACGACGCCCGCTTCGTCGAGCATTTCGAACGTGACGAGCTTATACATCTCCGTGTCGATCGCGGTGCAGACGGAGTCGTAGTCGCGCCCCTTCGCCATTTCGGGGTAGCCCGTGGTGGCGCCGCGCTGGGCAAGTCGCTCGATGATCTCTTGAGGGATCCCCCGGACGACCTGCCGTCTCGTTGCGCCGGGGAACGCCGTCCAGAGGTTGTAGAAGCTGTGCAGGGCCGTGCCGCCTTCGGTGACGGTTCCGCCCGTGTAGCCTTTCCGCTCGATCAGCACCGTCTTCGCGCCCTGGCGTGCCGCGGCCAGCGCCGCCACCACGCCGGCCGTGCCGCCGCCGGCGACGACGACGTCGAACTGCCTCGTCGGCAGCCGCTTCGCCGGCTCTTCGTAGTAGCCCTCGCGCGGATTCGAGGTCGCGTCGTCGCTACCCAGGGCGAACGCGGCGGGACCGCCCATTCCCAGCAGGAGCGTGTGCTTATGAAAATCTCGTCGCTTCATGGGAGCCTCCTATATGAATCTCGTCGCCGCGCAAAACGCGTAGGGTGGGTCGAGGTACGAGACCCACGCGTCTGATAGGAAAGGTCCAAGGTATCCCGTGGGCCTCGTGCCTCGACCCACCCTGCGCAATGGCAGCGATCATTCAACCGCATCTAGCCGAGCAAGCCGCAGCCCGCATCGTAGAGGAACTTGCCGCCGAATCCCAGCAGCATGACTCCGCAAATCACGAGCACGATCTGCTGGAGACGACCCCCGAGGATCTCGGTCCCTTGGTGGCTCGCCCAGGAAAGCGTTTCCAGCCACACCAGATCGCAGAGCCAGTGGACCACGGCAAACAGGGCGAACGCAAGGATCCCCAGCTCGACGGCCTGGGTCGCCAGCGCCAGTCCGACCGTGGCCCACCAGATGAGGAAGTAGGGATTGCCGCCCGACAAGATGATCCCGGTCACGAAAGGGTGCCTTCCGTTGGAGACTTGGGGATCGCCCGTCGCGCTGTGAGCGGCCGTCAACAGTTGGACGCCCATGAGCAGCAAGACCAGCCCGCCGGCCAGGCCGATGCCCAGCTTGACCGGCTCGAGCTCGAAGACCCTCCCCGCCCCGGCGATAATGAGCAGCATCAGCGGGAACTCGATCACGCCGTGTCCCAGGGCGATGATCGCCCCGGCGTGCCGGGACCGCGTGCCCGCCGCCAGCGTGGCGGCCGTCATCGGCCCGGGCGCCAGCACGCCGGAGAGAGAGATCGCCGTCGCCGTGAGGAGAAACTTGATCAAGCTCGACTACTCCAGCTCCGGCGGGACGTTGCCGTACGCCCAGCCATCGCCGCGGAACTCGGGGGCGGGCGGGGGCGTGGGGACTTCGCCCGGCGTCATTTGCTTGGCCAGCTCCACGCCGGCGTCGGCCATCCGCCGGCCCGCGGTCGGCTCCAGGTTGCTGTAGCTGGTGAGCCGCGTCTCGTAGCCGCCGCCGTGCTCGCCCAGGGCCTCTTCGGTCGGTACGTAGCCGACGCAGCCGTTGGCCAGCGACACCGGGAACGTGAACGGAAACGGGCTGCCGGCCTTGATGTCCAGGCCGAACTGGCAGAAATACTCCGCCGGATCGGTGATGAACACGGCCGGCCCGACCTGCACCGCCTGCACTTCCACCTCGACCTCGGGCTGCTTGGCGACCAGATAGTCCAGAAGCACGATCTCCTTGGCGAAGGTCCATTCGGTGGAGCCGACCTCCTTCGGGGTCTTCTTGGCCAGCTCTTGGCACCGTTTGACCCGCTCGGGATTGGGCACGCGACGCTTGATGTCCCAGACCTTGATCCGCCCGCTCACCGGCATCAGCACCCCCGGCTCCATGCTCAACAGCACCTTGACCGCTTCGGCGCCCACCCGGCCGCCCACGAGTCGCGCCCATTGCTCCGCCCCGGTCCGGCGATAGGGGCTGAGGTTGTCGACCTGCGTTACGTCGCCGGAGGCCCCGTTGACGAACACGACCACGCAGTCCTCCGCGGCCATCCCGCCGCGCACGGCCTGCTCCAGGTAGTAGATGTAATTGGCCGAAATGCCCCCGGGGCTGGTCGTGGCGTGGCAGGCGAAGTTGACCACGCAGCCGATCAGCTTTCCCTCGGTGTTCCAGACGCCGATCACGCCCACCTCGGGATCGGTCGGGCCGGCCGGCTCGACGACGTCGGGGTTGCCCTGCCCGGGATGCGTGTGGCTGAGCCCGTTCTTCATCCGAAAGCGGCGGTTGAAGGCGACCGTGTCCTCGATCCCGCTGCCCACGCCGCACCGGGCCTCCACGCGGGAGCCGTCGGCCTCGCACACCGCCTCGATGATCGCCCCGACCACCTTCTCCAGATAGCCCGCGTCGGCGCACGACGACTTCTCGTAGGCAAGCATCCGGACGAACTCGGGGGCCTCGTCGTACTGGCCGGGCAGGATCATCCCGGTCGGGCCCGACGAGTGTGAGTGCGACGCCGCGATCAGCACGTGCTCCGGCGGAATCCCGCATTTCTCTTGGATCGCCTTGCGGGCCGCCAGGACCTGCGGGCGGTGGATCACCAGCGCGTCGATGCCCACGATGGCGACCCGGTGGGTGCCGTCGTCGAACACGGCGGCGCGGACCTTGCACGGGTCGTGCAGCGAGCGATGATACGATTTCCCATATCCCCCCGGCTTCTCCATCCCCAGCTCCGGCGTGATGTCGCGCTCGGCAAAGCCGGCCTTCATCGCGGCCGGGGCGCCGGCATACGCGCCCGGGCAACAGAGCCCCAGGACCCACGTCGCCCCGGCGACGGAAACCAACAGACATCGCAGCAACCTGACCATGGCGTCGTCTCCCCGGAAGAAGTGCTTCACTGTCTGCGGCTACTGTACCCCCACCTCTTCCCCAAGGCAATATCCCGGCTGTGGGGTGCTGGTTGGGGAAGACGGCAGAGTTCCCCCGGGCTATGATTGATTATCACGCGTTCGATCCACATTCCCCTTCCCGGAATCCTGGAGAAAACCATGGGACGGCTCGAAGACCTGATCGGGACCGAAACCGACCTGGCCCGACTGAGCGGTGTGGTCGAGGAAGTGGCCCGAACCCTGGGCGCCCCGGTCGTGGGCGGGTACCACGTCACCTGCTCCGATGAAGCGGAATGGGAGTGCGTCGAAAGCTTTCAGCAATCGTTTGCCGAGATGGTCTTGCCCGCGCTCAAGCCGGGCCGGCGGGCCGTGTTCCGCTCGATCAACCTCGGGGCCCGCTACGAGACTGGCGCGATCCACGTGGCCGAGGAGCACTTCGCCACGGAGGATTCATCCGCGGAGCCCAAGCTGATGGTCGTCAAGATCAACGCCCACGTGGGCGTGCGCCAGACGCAGGAAGGGCCGGAGTACGGCTGGCTCGACCGCTACCACGCCAAGAGCGCCTGCTGCGGCGCGCTGGCCGCCCTGATGGAGGGCGCCGACGTTCCGGCGGTGCGGGAGCTGGCCGACACGTTTGCCTCCGGCGGGAAGGATCGGCTGGCCGTGATCCAGGATCCGGCCCTCGTGCCGCCGGAGCATCGCGCGCTGGTCGCCGCCATCACCAGTGCCGCGCTCCAAGCGCGGCGCGCCGTCGCCGACGCCCAACCGCGTCGCCCCACCACGCCGACCCGGTTCCTCGTCCTCCCCTGCGTAACCATCAACCGCCCCGGCCCCGACACGGAGCTCCTCGTCGGCCGCCACGAGATCGACTGGACGGGCCAGACGCCTGCAACCAGCTACGAAGGCCTGGGCGACGACCCGGCGAGGTACCGGATCGAGCACGAGCATGGGCGATTGTGCGTCCAAGAGGGCCGGTGATCGCGGCCGACACGTTCCTACCGGGGCGGACCATACGAAACGCCGTTGGAAAGAAGGGGCTCTTCCGTTCCTGGGTGCGGGAGTCGCTATTTTCACACTAACCCGAAGCGCCAGCGAGGCAGGAGAGCCTACGTTGTGCAACGTCCTCGCTCGCGCTTCGGGTTAGTGTGCACCCAGAAACGGAAGAGCCAAAAAAGGGGACAGGCACCTCGCCGCCGGCGTTTTCTCACGGCGTCCAGCGGATCACCCACAACCGGCTCCGCCGCACCGTCCGGGGGCCGAAGTAGAAATCCAAAACGCTGCACGTGCCGCCCGAACCGATATTTGGCCGTTCTATTGGCGATCCTCGTCGCCCTCTGCCATAATAGGGCCGAGCGGGGGTGCGACCCTATCGCGACGAACGCCGTTGGGGCAACGTCATGACGAATGATCCAGCACGGGAGAATTGATCGATGGCAGTATCCAAAACACCCTTGGGTTGTGCATGCTATGGAGTCAGCCGACGGCGGTTTCTCGCGGCCGGGTGCGCGACGTGCGCCGGCGCGGCGGGCCTCCTGGCAGGGAATCGTCCCGCCCGCGCGGCCGAGGACGACAGGAAGCTCCGCATCCGAATCATCTACTCGCTGCACGCCGTGAAGCAGCCGCGGCCCGACTGGCCCAACGTCGGCTTCGACTTCCAGCCCGTCATGGACGGAATCCTGACGGAGCTGACCAACCGCTGCCCGGGGTTCGAGTTCGTCACCTCCATGGCCAACGGCCCGGAGGCGGCGCAGAAGATCCTGGAGGAGGACAAGTCGGCCGCCGTCGACGGCTACCTGGTCTACCAGTTGAACTG
Organism: Thermoguttaceae bacterium; assembly: GCA_035528065.1. Lineage (GTDB taxonomy): Bacteria > Planctomycetota > Planctomycetia > Pirellulales > Thermoguttaceae > DATKZH01. The sequence goes on from DATKZH010000181.1 coordinate 52,163, forward strand.
CTGGAACCGGGTCGTGCAAACGATCGCGGGCTCGGGCAAGCCGACGCTCTACGCCGACTTCCAGTACGGCGGCAGCGGAGGGTTTCTGGTCTACACGGCGGGCTTCCTGCGGCAGAAGACGCCGAACGTGGGGTTCGTCGCCTCCTCACGCATCGAAGACCTCGCCGCAGCGGTGAAGTGCTTCGAGGTGCTCAAGAAGGGCGGAACGCCCGCGGAGTTTGCGGCGGCCACGGCACGGGTCCGCATCGAGCGCACGCGTGCGCCGGGCGACCTCTCGTGCAAGCCGGACGCGCTGGCCGCCCTCTCGCCGGAGCAGTGCCTCGCGAAGATGAAGGCGTCCAAGATCCTCGCCGTGGGCGGCGGCTGGCCCGGCATCGCCCCGGCGATCATGGAAGGGATGGGGATCGAAGTCGTCAAGGTGCCCTTCGAGGAGGTCAACGCCGCCTGGGAGGCCGCAGACAAGGATCAGTCGCGTGCGATCGCCGACCGCTGGCAGCAGAGCGCCGCCAAGATCGAGGACGTCTCCCGAGAGACGCTCGAGCAGTCGGCCGCGATGTACCTCGCCGAGAAAGCGGTGCTCGAGAAGCACGGGGCCAACGCCTTCACGATGAATTGCCTGGGCGGCTTCTACGGCGGACACATCCACGCCTATCCCTGCCTGGGGTTCTACGAGCTGTTGAACGAGGGGCTCATCGGGGCGTGCGAGTGCGACCTGCGTTCCACCGCGACCATGGTGGCGATGACGGCCCTCTCTCAAGGGCGGCCCGGCATGATCTCCGACCCGGTCGTCGACACGGCGAAGCGGCAGATCATCTACGCCCACTGCGTCGCGTCGAACAAGGCGTTCGGGCCCCAGGGCGAGGCCAATCCCATCGAGATCCTCACGCATTCGGAAGACCGGCAGGGGGCCTCGCTCCGCTCGCTCTTGCCGCTGGGCTACATGACCACCACCGTCGAGTTCGCCCCGGAGCGGAAGACCATCCTCTTCCACCAGGGGAAGGCCGTCGAGAACGACCCCAACGACCGCGCCTGCCGCACCAAGCTCGCCGCCGAGCCCGTCGGCGACTTCGAGAAGCTGTTGACCGAGTGGGACCAGTGGGGCTGGCACCGGGTCACCTTCTACGGCGACCTCAAGGAGCCCGTCTTCGCCCTGGCCGACGCGATGGGATGGAAGGTCCTGGAAGAGGCGTAAGCCAAGCGAGCGATGGCGTGCAGCCGTGGGGGTGCGTGCTCGCATGCACGCGCCCCCGAAAGGCGGCTTTGGGCAAGTGAACCATTCGCCAGATTGCTCAGCCCCATTGGTCGGCTTCCCGGTACAATGACCCGAGACGCGCAAGTCGCTCGCGACGTACCCCCGGCGGAGTTGCCGATGGTCGACTTCAAGTACCTCTACGAAGGGCTCTGCGGGCTCGCGCGGGCGCATCGGGCCGGGCCCTTGGCGGGGCATCTGGGCGCGGCCGTGGTGGCCGGGTACTTCTTCGGGGAGGACCGGCCCGGTCTCGACCGCGACGTGTACGCGGGGATCGAGCGGGAATTGGACCGCATCGTCCGCGGCGAGGAGACGGTCTGGTTCGACCCCAAGAAAGCCGGCGTCACGATCCCGGAGCTGTTCGAGCCTTTCGGGGAAGAACGTCCGCAGGAGAAGTCGATCTCGACGATCGCCGAGGCGCTCTCGGGCAATATCGAGAAGACGCGCCAGTCGGGCCACAACGTCATCTTCGCCGCCATCGCACTCCGGGCACTTCACGACCATCCCACGTACGCAACGCCGTCGATCGTCGAGGGCATCCGCAAGCTGATCCGGGGATTCGACGGCCAGGGCCCGGGGCGCGGCTACTACGGCCGAAAGCGGGGATGGATCGTCGGCGACAACGTGCCGCTCGCGGCCGACGACGGCTTTCCGCCCTACGATTCGCTCGCATCCATGGCCGAGGTCGTCGCCGGCGACCTGATCCGCTGGGCCTCGGTCCGCCGGCAAGGGTTCGGCGGCCTGTACCACGTGGTCAACCACGCCGCCGGGCTGGCGGAGCTCGCGCAGTACGGCCATCGGGACCTTGCCCAAGGAGGCCTCGCGACGCACCGCCGCCATGTGCGCTTGTGGAGGTCGCTTCCCGGCGTCGAAGAGGAGCTGGGGCCCGTCCGGCGGTCCGAGCACGATCCCCGAACCGCCGCCTACTGGACGACCACCCCGCTCCGTCGCGACTCCGCGATGCTCACCCACCGCATCAAAACCCTCTACGGCTTCTTCTCGCTCCTTCGTCTGATCGAGGACCCCGCGAAGCGCGACCGGGCCGAAGAGAGCTTCCTCCATCTCATGGCGTAGCGAGCCGCCGCGCCCCCCATTGGCCGGCGCCGGCGGATCGGCTATCCTTGGGGGGACTCGGCCGTTTCGTGATGCCTGCACTGATAGAAACACGCGTGGGTCTCGCTGCGCTCGACCCACCCAACCTCGCTCAACACCGCACTCAATCGAAGAATGTCTGTCTCACCTTCTCGTTTCCCACCCAGGAGCCTGACGATGCCTAAACCGATGGTTGTGCTGCTTTCCGTGTTGGTTTGTCTGGTGCTCGTTTGCCCGGGCACGGCTCCGGCGGCCGACGCGCCGGCGAAGATCCAGGTGCTGTTGATTGCCGGGGATGACGTGGCCCCCTTCCACGACTGGCGAGAGATCTCCGAGAACACCCGGGAAGTGCTCGTCGCCACCGAGCGGTTCGGCGTCCGCGTCTGTGAGGACCCCGCGATCCTCGAATCGGCCGGCGCCCTGGAAGCCTACGACGTCGTGGTCTTCACGATGTTCAACCGCAGCCTGCCGATGCTCTCCGACGCGGGCAAGGAGAACCTGGTCAACTTCGTCCAAGGGGGGAAAGGGTTCTACGTGCAGCACTTGGCCAGCGCGTCGTACGGGGAGTGGGAGGAGTTCGGCAAGATGTGCGGGCGCAAGTGGGTGATGGGCACCTCGGGCCACGGGCCGCGGAGCGTCTTCGAGTGCAAGATCGCCGACAAGGAACACCCCATCACCAAGGGCCTGGAAGACTTCAAGATCTTCGACGAGCTCTATTCCAAGCTCCAGGGCGACACGCCCATCCAGGTGCTCGTCACCGCCGATTCCGACTTCAGCGAGAAAACCGAGCCGATGGTCTTCACGTGCAGCTATGGGCAGGGCCGCTGCGTACACAACGCCTTCGGCCACGACCACAAGGCGATCAAGGACAAGAACTGCCGCAAGCTGATCGCCCGCGGCGTCGAGTGGGCCGCCACCGGCAGCGTGGCCGGCGACTAGTACGAGAACGTGCGGTGCACGACCGGCATGGTCGTGCTCTCGATCGCGAAGCCCTGCCTGATTCGAGGCCGCATTCCTTCCCCCTCACCCACTTGGGAAGAAGAAGGACATGGTGTGCTCGCGTTTCTTGAAGCTGTCGTGCTGGGCGATGACCGTTACGCTTGCCGTCGCATCGGCACGCGGCGCCGCTTCGGAGATCGGCCGACCGGACCGGGACGCGATCGTCCAAGACGCCGCTCGCCGCGGGGAGGGGTTCTGGGAAACGATCGCTCGCCGGGAGCCGTATCCGGCCATGGGCATTCGGAAGGTCTTCTCCTACGCCTTGGCGTTGTGCGAGGCCCGCCAGCGGCCGGAACGGTTGCAGCGGCTCTTCGAGCTGGCCTCGCAAGACCAGGATCGCGATCCGGAAAGCCCCGGGTACGGCAACTTCAAGTGGACGTGGCGCGACGAGCGGGTCACGGACCGCAACGCCGTCGAGTTCTGTATGCAGGACGCCGTGGCGATCTGGCGAAGGCACGGCGAGTGGCTTCCCGGGCCGGCCCGGCAGTTGCTTCGCGAGTTGCTCCTCGACAGCATCGAAGGATGCCTGCGACACCGCGTGCCGACCGGCTACACGAACATCGCGCTTTTGAACGCCGGCAACCTGATCGCGCTGGGCGAGACACTCGACCGCCCGGACGCGGCCGCTGAAGGTTACCGCCGGCTGGACGCCGTCTGCCTGTGGACGTGGCAGTTCGGCACCCGCGAGTATTGCAGCCCCACCTACTACGGCACCGACCTGGACGGCCTGCTGTTTATCGAGGCCAACGCCGAAAGGGAATCGGCGAGACAGCAGGCCCGCACGCTTCTGGAGCTTTTCTGGACCGACGTCGCCCTGAACTGGTTCCCGCCCAAACAATGTCTGGCCGGGCCGCACAGCCGGAGCTACGACTACCTGCGGGGCCTGGGGTACGTGGACCAGCACCTATGGCTGCACGGATGGCTGCCGGGCGAGCGGCCCGAGAGTACCGGCCTCGTCCGACTGTTGATGGGACGATGGTCCCCGCCGGATCGGCTCCGGACGCTGAGCGGCCGGCGGTTTCCTCGACTGGTTCGGCAGAGCTGGGGCGAGAAGCTCACCGAATCGCGAACCCACATGATGGATCGCGACGTCACGCTCGGCTGCTCCGCCTCGGCCTACGGCCGACAGGACATGCCGCTGACGGTCGATCTGCCCGGCGACCGGCGGATGGTGCGCTGCTACTTCATCCCCGACGGGCGAGCCGACCCCTACGGCGAGAAGAAGTACGAAACGAGCAGCGCCCGGCACATGAAGGCCCTGCATCTGAAGCCTTTTTGGGCCGGCGCGCAGCGAAGCCGGGACGCCGTCGGGATGGTCGTCTATCGCCGGGAAGACGTCCAAGGCGACGAGGTATCCAACCTTCAGAGCCACGTCGTCCTCCGCCGCGACGTGGATGGATTCCGTCTTCGCGGCCGGCCGCTTGCGATCCCCGAGGGGACGCCGGATCGGCCCGGCCGCGTACCTCTGGAACCCGGCGATCCGTTGATCCTTCGGGAAGGCACGGCCGCCGTCGGCATCCGCCTGCTTTGGTCGCGGGCGCAGGATGGCGGTGCGGCCCCTGCGGCGCTGGTCAACGACGTCAATCCCCACGGCGCCGTGCGGTTGACCGTCGAGCATCGTTGCGAAGAGGCGACTGCCCTGGCGGGGGCCGCGTTTTGGATCCGCGTCGGCAGCGGGCTGGAAGGTGACGAGGCCTTCGGCAAGTGGTGCGATCGCTTTGAGCAGGCCGCCGTCGCCGTGGAAGCGGCCGACGAGCGCGTGCGCGTCGAGGTGCCGGGCGAGGACGGCCCCGTTGCGGTGGAAGCCGCGGCGCCCTTTGGCTTGGGCGGCGGCGTCCGGCTCGTTCCGGAGCCCACCCGCGGCGTGCTCGAGCTGGACGGCGAGGAGATCGGCCGCCCGCTTCTGGAATCGATCGAGCCGGTCGCCTCGTACCGCCAACGGGCTGACCGGCTCCGGCCCGTCGACGTCCCGGCCGAAGGAGGCGTCTACTGGGAAGCGGAAGACGGGCTGGTTTTTCCCGGCATGATCGCGGCCGACGATCCCGACGCTTCGGCCGGGCGCTACGTCTGGCAGCCGGCCGACGACGTTTGGGGGCGATCGACCGGAAGCGTCACCTGGCCGCTGCGCGTCGCCCGCGCCGGGCGATACTGGCTCTGGGGCCGGGTCTTCGCCCCAGATCCGCAGTCGGATTCGTTCTACGTCCGGCTCCTGGGCGACACCGATCCGCTGCAGCCCGAAGCGGCCTCCTGGCACACCGGGCACGGCGACCGGTGGCGGTGGCAGTTCCTGGCGCTGGATCGCGCAAAGGCCCCCACCCCGCTCGATCTTCCCGCCGGTCCGGTCCGGCTCCAGCTCCACGTCCGCGAGCCCGGCACGAAGATCGACCGTCTGTTTCTCACCACGGATCCGGCGGCCGAGCCGGAAGACAAGGACCCGGCAACTCCGGCGGGATCATCGGCGGTTGAAGAGCCGGTCGATCAATCCGGGTGAGCAGGTCGGCCCTTCGCTCCGGCGAGCAGCTCGAGCATGCGCGCACACCGAGGATGACGCGGGATCGGCTGTCCCTCGGGCGTGCGGGTCATCTCGCGCGTGCCGTAGTACACGCGGGCCATCGTGCCGCGGCCCCACTCGGTGGCGATGCGTTCCGGCGAACCCTCGACGTTGAGCAGCCGGCCGTCGCCGTCGGCCATCACCAGCGTGAACCAGCCCGCCTGCCCGCAGCGACGGGCTTCCTCCACGATCGTCTCCAGGCTCGGCTGGTAGACGAGGTGCGCGATCAGCAGCCAGGTGGGGACTCCGACGCCCGGTCCGGGGATCGACTTGTCATGGGCGCTCTTTCTTGCCCTCGAGCCACGCCAGGTTGAATCGGTAGTGCAGGCGGCTGGAGATGAGGTGGACGACGCGGTCCGGCGTCTGGGTCGCGGCCAGGTAGCCTTTCGGCTCGGCCCGGGCGCCATCGGTGCGGAACTCGTCGGTCCACGCCCCGCCGTCGAAGCGGCCCTCACCGGGCGTGATCAGCTTGCGGACCGGCCAGGACCCGCCTTCGTCGAAGCTCAACGCCGCAAACAGCCCGAAGCCGCGGAACCGCCCGCCGCGGCCGTCGTCGAATAGCATCCCTTGGCGCTTCTCCGCGGGCAGGCTGCTGCTGTCGGTGTAGGAGACGAACAAGAGCGGCCCTTCGCGGAGCCGGGTAAGCACGAGCCGCTGGCCACCGTCGATCGGGGGCCACGGGCTGGCCGAGTAGTGCCAGGTCTTGCCCAGGTCGGGCGAGATGCTCCGCGGCATGTGCTGGCCGATGTTGTCGTTGCTGCCCAGGCGATTGTCGCCCCGGCCGAAGGCCAACAGGCGCCCGTCGCCAAGCTGCACCACGCCCGCGTGAATCCCGGCGATCGTGGCCCCGCTCGGGTCGCGCTGGAAATCGGGCTTGGGAGTGCCCGCGCCGGGGTCGGTCCACGTCTGTCCGCCGTCGCGGCTGATGTGGATCGCCGTGCCGCCGTTGCCGCCGTAGACCGCGTCGCACGTCTGCACCAAGAAGCCCTCCCGGGTGCGCAGCGTGCCGTCGATCACCTGGTTGCGCGGCTGATGGTGGGGGTTGACGAGCCGGGTGGTCCAGCTTGCGCCGTTGTCGGTGCTCGTGCGCATGACCAGGGCGAGGTTGGCCCAGCCGCCGCCGGCCTCGAGGCCGTTGAAATGGTAGAGATTGCCCTGGCCGTCGTGATAGAGCGACGAGCCGGTCATGTTCCGGTCCGGGGCCTTGAAGAACTCCGCGGCGGGGTCCCAGCGGTCGCGGCCGGCGCGGAGCCGGCCGGCGGCGATCGTCATCTCCCGGCCCCGCTCGGTGTTGGTCGAAAACCACACCGCCAACAGGTCGCCGTTATCGCACCAAGTGATGGACGGGCAGTGGTTGTGCCGCGAGAAGAGCGGACCGTTCGACTCGGGCGGGATGTGGACGAAGGGGATCGGTCCGGCGAAGTGGGGCTCGTCGGCGTTCGGCCTGCCCGACCAGTCGTGCTTCGCCTGGCTCACTTCCTGCGCCCAGCGCGGCGGGGGAGGGGCCGGAAGAGGCTCGCCGTCGGGCAGCTCCGCTTGGACCACGCGGAAGCCGATCAGCCAGTGCTTGTCTTCCGGGAGCGTTCCCAGCCGGTTGGCGCTGCGAAGGTAATCGACCGGCGTGTTGTGGCTTCCGCCCCGCGCGACCTTCATCGCGCCTTCGGCGCGTCCCACCGGATCGACTTGCGGCCCGGCCGGATACGGGCCGTACGTGTCGTGGCACCACTCCTCCACGTTGCCGTGCACGTCGCAAAGCCCCCAGGCGTTCGGCGGCGTGGCGGCGACGGAGAGCGGAACGGGCGCAGGGTCCCAACCGAACTTCTGCGACTTGTGGCACGTTTCCGGCAGCGAGTCGCCGGTGTGGTAGGCCGTGGTCGTGCCGGCCCGGCAGGCGTACTCCCATTCGGCTTCGGTCGGCAGACGGTAGGGTTTGCCTTCCCTCTCGCCGAGCCACCGGCAGAAGGCGACCGCGTCGTGCCAGGAGACGAAGACGGCCGGCTCGTCGTCGGCACGCGAGAGCCCCTGCTTGCCGCGGAGCTTCTTGTGCTCGGGGTCGAACCGTTCGTACTGCGAGTTGGTCACCTCCGTGGCGGCCATGTAGAACGGCCGGCGGATCGCGACCGTGTGCACGGGCCGCTCGTCCCAGTCGCCCTCTTCGCTCCCCATTGGGAAGGTGCCCGGCCCGATGCGGACCATCTTCATGCCGAGCGAGTTCTCGAATGCCTCCTCGCCGGCGGTGGCGAGAGGGACGAAAGTCAACGCGATCACTGCTGCCGGCAATGCTCGATGCACCATGAGTTGATCCCCGAAGAAGAACTTGGTTCCGAATTGGCTTTCGCCCGGATCGGACCGTTGGTGTAGCGGCGAACGTCGCGGAGGACTCTGTTGGCGTGCCTCCTCGCGAGTTGCCTCGCTTAGGATCGCAAAAACAATAAGTGGGGCACGATTCCATCGTGCCTGGCACGTTGGAAACGTGCCCCACGGCCATATCGCGACAGTTGTTTCTTCCGCGATCCTTACCGGAGGTCTCCGAAGCCAAGCGTGTGCTCGTTCGGGCGCGATCGGGCCCGATCGTCCAATTTCCGTTCGGAAGAATATCTTCCCTACTCGCCCCGCCACGGCCGTCCGGCGTGGTCGCTTGTTGCGGCGTGACGTCCCAATTAACCGTGAGCGCACGTGCGCGCGGGCCCCAGGGTGAGTGCGCTGGGGTTCCATGGTGAATGCGCTGGGGTTCCAGCGCAGGTGCTACCGGGTCATAGGCCACCTGCGCGCACGGTTATTCGCGGACAAAACGGCCTTTCTGGACGCGCGCTCGGCGCAACACGCGGGGTGGAAAGGGTTTGCATTTTCGCACGAGACTCGAAATTCCTGCCCAACAATTGGTTTCGACATAACTCGTTTCTCGGCAACGACTTGCATCCGGTGGCC
>DATKZH010000182.1:0-5278 GCA_035528065.1 Thermoguttaceae bacterium
GGCCGAGCAGCGCGGCGACGAGGATCAAACTTTCCATCGTGAGTTCTCCTTTTATTGGACTTCTTCTTGAGTTCCGTTGCCGGAGTTGTAGATAGCCCGGATCGTCGCGAGCGTCAACGCTTTGTCGTAGCACCGCACGTCGTCGATGGGGCCGATGAACTTGTACGCATCGTCGACCGCCGAGTACGCTCCGATGAACGCCGGATAGCTGCCGAAGCCGCTGAACGTGTTTACCACACTGTCCGCCAGATTGCCGTTGAGATAAACCCTGAACGCGATCCCGTCATAAGTCAGCGCGACGTGGTGCCACGTATCTGCGGTGAATCCAACCGTGTCGCGCGTGAGAACCTCTGCCCCCGTATGGTAGCCGAACTGGAGTTTGCTCCCCCCTATGGACGCCAGGTAGATTGCCGATCCCTTCTCGTCACCCCGATGAAACCCGAAAATCTGATCGCGCGTAACTGACAGCGCCGTCCGTTCGGCCCACGCACAAATCGACCACGGTGAGGCGGCGGTGATGACCGCGTTGGAAGCGGGAAGCTGAATGTACGCCGCACCGTCGAACAGCGCCGCTTGATTGATCTTGCCGGCCGGCCACGTCACACCGTTGGCTGTGCCGTGTAGGCCGTAGCCGCTGGCGTCGTTGGCGTTGCCGTCGAGGAAATAGTGGGCGATCGTTTTTATCACCAGGTCCGGGTACTTCACCCTCACGCGGCGGCGAATAGGTCCGCTGATGTTCGGGCTGAAAATGGATCCGGCGGTCTTGACCATTTTTTCAATCTTTTTGTAGAAAAAGGATTAGAAAAATCCCGGCCGGCCGTGGTAATGGGCGGCCGGCCGGGCGCCATCCTTGGCGGAGAGCAAGTCACCCTACACTTTCAGTGTTTCGTCCCGCGGTTTGAAGAATTGCAGGATCAACGGCAAAAGCTGCATGAACAGCTCGATCAGTTTTGCCCAGTCGATCTTGCCGAGTTCGTTGCACGCGTCGAAAGTGTCTGCTGCGGTTCGCAGCAGGCATCCGATGGTTTGCGCTTCGGCTTGTACTTTCATCATGATCTTTTTTTCTCTCCCGGGTTAAAAGTTGCCGGCCGGGCCGTGAGTGTTCGGCCCGGCCGGCCGGAGGCAGTGGTTTACGTCACGGTTCCGGTGACTTCCCCTTCTTCATCGCCCAGCAATCCTGCCTTGGTGAAGAACCGGGCGTCGTAGTAGTAGTCACCGGCTTCGAGGTTGCTGTCCGTGTAGACCATGGCTCCCGTTGCGTCGACCTCCAACACCGCGATACAGTTGGCAAAGCTCGTGTTGAATAAGCCCGTTGGTGAACGGAAAAGCATCACGCCCCAAACGTCGTTGAGGGTAGTGATCTCGAACAGCACGTCCATGTGCCTTGTCCCGCCCGTCGCGCTGGTGAGCGCTGCGACCGGTTCGGTACCGTCCTCGGTAGCTGGGTGTGCCATGGACGGTGCGTTGAATTCCCTCCATCGCCTCATGTTCTTCTGCATGTAGGCGTTGAACGGGGAGAATATGCCGGCGTTCGCCAAGTCATCCCACGTCCCTTCGTGCGTCGGCTGCACGCTCAGCTTCCACACTTGGCTGAGGAATTTGAACATCGACCTTACGCTGACCTGCTTCGGCAGCTTGGGGTTGGCCGGCCGGACCAGTTGGCGGACGTAGTTGCGGCCTTTCCACTTGGAAAAGACCAGTGTTCCGGCGAGAGAGCCGCTCGCGTCGAGCGACATTGCGGGTGCGTTTACCTTGACCATTAGATTTCTCCTTGGGCAAGGCTTCGCGTTGGTGATGAAAACTCACTGGTGGGCATTTGTTATTTTCTCCGTGCATCCCGGGAAAGTCAAGTCTCTCGGTTGTTCCACATGATCCAAAGGATCGGCGGCACGACGACTGCTAGCACGATTACGGTGTAAAGGATGTCGCTGTCGCTCATGGTTTTGGCCCCTTAAGGCGTCGTGTAGGCGGAGTAGAGTCGGTACGTCGAGGCCTGGTCTGGCGGCATCGTGGAGTCGGCGTCGAGGATGCCCGTGTCGAGCGGCACGTTCGGGTCGATCTCACGGGCGAAGGATGCTGCGCAGTTCCAGCCTGGGTAACCTCCCCACTCATAATATCCGCTGAGGTTGGTTCCGACGATCGTTAGCCAGACGTCGAACCAGGGGTCTGAGCCTTCGCGGCTGTAGGCGTAGACGTTTCCTGGATCCGGGTAAGATGGTTGCAATTCTACCGATTCCTCGAGATCTCGCCAAATGTCGAAGGAGTCGATGCCGTGCCAGGTGGCGTCGAGTCGGAGCGTGTTGTGTGGGGGCGGCGGTGGTGGGGGGATGATAATTGGTTTCTTCTTCGACTTGCAGACCGGGGGGGGCTGCTGAACAACTGGGCGGCGAGAGAACTTGCTGCTGACCATCGTTTCCTTCCAGGGTGTTCTGAGTCGTCTCGGGGCCTTCGGACGCAAGGCTCGCGATCCTGGGCCTGCCATTCCGTGCGTTTCGGGGTTATCTTGCCTGAATTACGATCACTCTCCCCCAGGAGTTGGGGTTTTGTGTGAACTTGATCTCTTTGTTGTCGGTGAAGTAGAACTTGATCCAATTGATTGTGTGCCTGTCCGTCGGGTGGAAAGTGCCCTCGACATCGAACACGTTGCCATGGAATGTTTTCCACGGCTTCCAATAGAACCAGGTTGTGTAGTCAAACTCCTCCTCACCGTCGAACGTGAATACGATTCTGATGTGGCTGATCAGCGGCGGCTCTCGGATGGCGACGGTGACGTCGGTCGATGATTGCCAGATTTCTTTCGGATCTTCGAACCAAGACTCTTTCATCCAGTAGCCGATTTTCGCCCCCATGTATTCGCCTTCTAGGATGCTCGGGGTCAGGTTGATCCAGTCCCAAAAACCGAAGCGTTCCCATTTGGTTATTTTAGCGGTCGCCTCCCTCCAGTTCCAAATTCGTGCGCATAGGCCGTACAATCCCGGCTCGCTCCTTCTTTGGATCCGAACCATTACCCGGAGCTCTTCTTTGTCGTGTGGAGCGCATGTTTTTGTATTGGTTTCGTTGTTCGACATGTTAGTTTGGCGGCGGAAGCGTCAGTGATTTTCCCGCGTGGTGGCAGGCCGTGGTGATCGCAGCCAAGTCGCCCGTGAGGCACCAATAGGTGAATAGGTTGTAACCGCTGATTCGGAGGTGGGCTTTGGCGGCGATGTCTTCCCAGCGTTGGTGTTCCTCTTGGCCGATCTCTCGCCATTTTTCCGCTGCCCAAATGAATTGGTATCGTTGGTTCACCTGGGCGTCGCTCGGTGGTTCGAGCGGCGGCGCCTTGATGTACCAGACGACGCGATCGCGTTTGCTGGTGTAGCAGGTGATCGGGCCGAGGTCACCTTGGACCTTGAACCCGAGCGTACAGAGCATTTTGTCGGTGCCGGTTTTCATAGCAAAATCTTGGATGGCGTTTTCTTGTTGTTCCCTCCGATGATCTCTCCGATCGTCGGTGGGTCCGGTTGGTTGTCGGGCTGGTTACGCATCCGGTCGAGCGGCTCTTTTCGAGTTCTCGCTTTCGGATGTTCTCCGCGCTTGTCCTCGATCGCCATTCCGGTGAGCGGAAGCCGCCAGATTACCGTTAGAGCCAGTATCACGTTCGGTGCGTCCGGCAGTCGGGTTTTTGTGAGATTGGCCGTGTTCGTCTCGATCACTACCCTGGAATTGGGCAGACACTTCGGCCGGCTTGCGCTAAAGACGCAGCCTCGAAGCGTACCCATTGCTTCTCGGTATTCGGCTAACGGCTTCGCGGCGTAGGCCGTGCACTCGAAGATGAAATGATCTCGGCTTTTGCAGTCGATCGCCGATAGGTAGACGTGGGTCCGGAACGGAACCGCTTCGTTGCAGGCACTGCAAGTGCCGGCGGAGAGTGTGCCGTCGAGCTCTTGGTGTTTTCGTTCGCATGGCATTGTGCGACCGCCCCAATAGTGAGTGTCGCAGACTAGAATGTCGTCGCAGGTCACGATCGCCTGGATCGGCCTGGCCTGTGGTGTTCTTCTGATGTCAAATCCCATGTGTTTCTCTTTCGTCGGCAACTGGTTCGACCAGGTGGGCATAGCTTTTCTCCCCATTTTTTGGTTGAAGTATTCGCTAGATTATTCTCCGAACATTATCAGCCCTGCCTACCCTCCCCCTCTTTCGTCTGGCCTTGTTTCTTATGTTCGGTTGGACATTTACCAGTCAAGCGATTGTTAAAATTAGAGCCCCATTGGTGGAAGCAGGAGGTTTTCGAGACCTGGGCAAAAAAAAGCTCGAAATACTGGGCATTACGGGTTGAGTCTGAAAGACTTCAAGACACCGACGGCAAGACACCGCTGACGACATCAGACGTGCGCGAGTCGGGGACGGCATCAATGCCAAGGCATCTAGGCGTTCGTATGCCTGACATCGGCATCAGGCGTTCGGCAGTCTGGCATAACTGCCCTGACGTGTCAACCCCAGTTCGGCAACGAGAGAGGGCCGAGGGATGCCCACCATCCCCCGGCCCTGTTCGTAACGCCTTGCCGATACGTGCTTTATAGTGTACAGGCGGGCTCTTGTCAAGAGCCGTTTCCTCGGCTGTAGTGGATGGCTCTTTTCCTCGCGTTGGTATACGTTTGTTTAGGCGGGGCTTTTTGGGTGTCTCTTTTTTCGGGGGTCGTTTTTTGGGCCGTCGAAAAAGACCCTTTTTTTAGGGGGTTGGGTTTCTGCCGCGGCGGCGGATGGAGCCGCGTAAACCGCCGCATGGATGCGGCAGTCCCGGCCGACGCATCGAGGCCGGCCGAGAGGACCGCATTGAGCGCGGGATAGTGCGTTGCCGGATTGTTTGATTTGAGCGCGCTCCCGCCGAGCATGGACGCGAGGCTAAAGAGAACGCGGCCGGCACATTGGGGCATGGATGCCCCACGCCGGCCGCAGCGGCGGCCCAGGCAGCGCGTAGAACCGCGTGCAAGCCGGGCCGCCGCTTCGAGGCCCAAGCGAAGCTGCCGAGCGAGCGGCATGGATGCCGCGACCAGAGTGAGTGGCATGGATGCCCTTACCGCATGCATTAGACCGCACGACCCGAATGGGCGCTAGCTAAGCGGCATGGATGCCGCGCGGGGAAAGCTACGGCGTTGGTACGGCGGGGGAACGGCGGGGAGTCGGATTTCGTTTGTCCATCGACCCGCACACGGCGCGAGGAGTGCTCCGGGCTTCAGCCCGGGGCCGACGAGCGGCGCAGGGCGTCATCACACGCGTCGATCGCACGAGCATCACGCCG
>DATKZH010000183.1:0-11444 GCA_035528065.1 Thermoguttaceae bacterium
TCAAACCGCGGGGCCGGCTTGCGGGGCGGAAACCCCGGCAAAAAATGCGTAAGCGGCCCGCGGCGGAACACACGACGGAGGAAAGCTGCGATCGTTTTCATGGCGATTCAATCTTACGAGGTTGAGGTGGACGTTTTGCCATTTTCTGGCACGTCGTCCGAAAATTCTTCGCGCTCGCCGGGCTCGGTCACAACTAAGAAACGGCCCGAACATCGCCGGCAAACGCACCTCAACGTTTTCGAGCCGTCGCTTTCGGTGGCCATGCTGCGAACGGCGACGTACCGCTCGCAGCCGCAGAAAGGACATGCCGGTCTGACCACGAAAACCGTCGGCACGGTGGACCATGTCGTCGGCCGATCAGGCTCGTCAGTCGTGCGCATCGCCATACCCTCCCCAATTTAGCCCGACGGCAACCGGGATAACCACCGGAGCCCCGGACCGCGGCTTCATGCTGTCCAACTCGGTCGTGTACTCCGCGAACGTCCGCTCGTACAAAGTACTCGCCCCCTCGTCCAACTGGACGTCGGGGGCGGGGTCGACGGGGCAACCGGCCCGATGGGCATCCCGCCCCTCGTCCGTCATGTTCAGCCAATACCTGCCACCAGCGTCGCCAGATGCGGTGATCCAACCGGCGGTGAGAAACGGCAAGAGGGAAATCATCTGCCGGGTCAACTCCTCGCGCTGCGTTCGCGTGCGGCGCCACGGCGTGCATCCTGCGGTGAATGCCTCGGACAGCAGGTTGCCGCCGGCGTGGGATCCGGGTAGCGACTTGCCGGCCGACGTCCCGAACAGCCCGACCAGCGAGGCGAAGAAGTCCCAGCCGTCGACCACGTTGCCGGTTGCACACAAGCACCGGGCACGCATCTCGCCCGCAAGCGTGTACCGCACATGCGTCCGACGCCCGCCGGCCGCAGCGATCGTCACCAAACCGTCGGATTCGAGGTGCAGCCACAGGGACTCCTGGCTCTTCCGCTCGTTTGCTCCGGCCCCTCGGGTGCGGACCGGCAA
The DNA here is from genome assembly GCA_035528065.1 of Thermoguttaceae bacterium. Classification (GTDB taxonomy): domain Bacteria; phylum Planctomycetota; class Planctomycetia; order Pirellulales; family Thermoguttaceae; genus DATKZH01. The sequence continues at coordinate 1,009 of DATKZH010000183.1, forward strand.
TCCCTGGTGTCGCCAATCTCGACGGAGCCCCGCCCGCACCTCGGCGCCTGACTGATCGAAGTCGCCGCGGCGAGGCCAGAATAGCGCATCGAGTCGACCAAGCAGCCCGACGAGGGCGGCGTTTTGGGGGGATACATTGTTCACCATGTTGAGTACCTTTACTCACAAACGGTAAATGTCTCATTTAATCGGGGTAGAGGCAATCATGCTGAAGAGGGGGTTTTCCAAGGACCCCGCAACCGGGGGGCAAGCAGGTCGGTCATCGGCTCGGTGGTCATACCTTGTATCCCAAACCTCACGTTTTCTCGGGCTTTATTGGGTTTGGGATACGGATACAACGTAGGTGGCTGTTGTGCGCTTCCACTTGTATCCCCTGTATCCGTATCCTAAACGTCGTTTTCCTCGTGTTTCGGGGGGGTTTGGGATACAACGAAGTACCGTGTCGGTCGCCCCCCATCTTGCGAGGGGACAACATCACTCCAGTAGCCCAGACCGGCGTCGACCAGCCCACGTAGGAACTGCTCCGCCTCGTCGCTCGTCTGGAACTTCCTGCTCCGGCGCCGCAAGTCGTTGGCGGTGATCTGGCCACCGCGATCACGAACGAAGTCGAGGATCTGCCTCTGCTCTGTCTCCGTATCCGATTCCGCAATGATCCTGTAGACCCGCTCCGTCTCGTGCGCGAACCAGGTGGCCAACGTGACGCCGGCGGTCATGGACTCCTCGTCGATCTCCGGCGTGGTGATCGTCCACTCGTCCGTGGCCACCGCCTTGACCATGTACATGACCAGCGCCAACCTCGCCGCATACGCCTCCAGCTTGCTGTACGCGGCGGCCATCTTGCCGGACATGCTCTCGGTGGCCTTGGCGTGCGTGTTGTAGAACTCCATCCACACGGCCTTGGCGCCCGCGCTGAGCGGCACGTCGATCGGAGCCGGGCTGTCGTTGTCGTCGATGCTGAAGTTGAGCGCCAGCAGACGGGCGTAGACCCGCTCGACGGCCTTGTACGTGGCCACGTCCACCGTGGCCTCCGACCACCGCTTCGCCACCCTGGGAGGGGATGCCAGCAACAGACGGGCGGCCAAACCGTTATCGAAGTAGTCGTCGCCGAGAGCGCGGTAGAGCGTCTTCGGCTGGATCGAGCCGGCCACCGAGACGGCCGCCCGCTTCACGAAGATCGTCTTCTTCCCCGTCTTCCGGTCGACGATCAATCCTTCCGCCCGGTGGATCGAAAGCCACTTCGGCGCGTCACTACCGCGGCCAGAACGATACTGATCGAACGCGCCCAGCCATGCGGCCAATTCGTCGCAAGCCGCCAGCACGCCCCGGGGATTGTCTGAGAGGATTTCCGCAAGCGCCTCGATCGTAATGTCGTTCACCACGTAGCGGTCAACACGGGGCTCCTGGGGCTTCTCCGGCGGCGGTTCCCCTTTGGCACGCCCCTTGCATTTCCAGTTCTGATAATCCGCATCGTAGAGCGCTTTGTCTCGGACGAACTGGGCCTCCAGCTCTGGTATCTGCTCCAGTTGCCACTCTTGAGCGCGGCGAAGAGGGTCTAGGGCAAGCGCCTGCGCCGGACTCTTCATCGTGCCCGATTCCGCCACGACGCCCGCCCACACCACGGCCGGTTCGTGCCAGCCGGGCTTCAAGGTGATCCGCCTGGTGGCGCCAATCGCCGATGCCAGGCCGGCCAGCAACGGAAGTGCGATGTATGCCTGGTCACACTTCATGGCGTGGCTGCCCGCTTGGACGTACCCACGTATCGGCTCGGGGAGCACCTTGGTAGGAAACGGCTTCCACGCTGGAGCCGGATCGTACCGGCGCCGCTTCTGAGGCTTGGCCTGCCCGTCGCCCTGTGCCGATGGAAGAGCGGGAGAGACGCCCAACGTGTCGAGTAGTCGGTCAACCTCCATGTCGGCCTCCCTTCAGGCTTTCCAGGGCGTGCAGGAAGAGACGGCCGTATTGCTCGGGGTTCTTGACGATCGACACAGCGAACCGCTGAATAAAGCGATCCGGCAACGGGTCCGGCTCGTGGTCAAGCTGCCGCTGGAGAGTGCGGCCGATGGTTTCGACCGGCTTGCCCTGGTGGGCGTCGAGATGGGGCCACTGCCTGAATAGCTCATTGGCCTCTTGCATCGTCGCGGGATAAGCTGTAGAATCCATGTGCGTACTCCGAACCCCAACGAGCCAACTCGCCCCGGCTCGCTGGGGTTTTTTCGTGGGGGGGTCAGTCGAACGCGCCCGTCTGCGTGGCCGTGCGCCGCTCGATGAACTCGTCAAGGTCGGCCTTGCGATACATCGCACGCCTGCCGATTTTGGCGAAGGGAAGATCGTAGCGGCCGCAGCTCGCCCAGAGGGCTAGCGTCTGAGTGTGGATGCCGAGATAGGCGGCCGCGTCGTCGCGGGACAGAAGAGGAGACTCAAGAGTCACGGACATGGCTTGCACTCCGTTTTGATTGACTTGCAACAATCAACACGAGTGCATAATATGCGGAGGGTTTTGGACACTGAGAGGACTGTCCAAAAATAGCCTTCAGGTCTGGCGTGGTGTGGTGTGTCGCCGGACCGTTTTTTCACAGCAAGAGAACTTCTCAGCTACCCGCTTTCGGGCAAGAGTAAGCTGCGCGCCGCCTTCTAACTGGCGATCCAACTCGGCTTGCATTTCCTGCCAGACAGCGTCCTTGACGGCCTGGGTTCCGTGGGCTTCCTCGTGCCCCTTCGCACCACCCCTTCGCACTTTCTTCCCACAAGCCGCGTTCTTCTCGGCCCTACGTACGCGGTGCCGTTCCATCGCTCGCCCCAAGAAATACCCCCAATACAGCACGTTCTCGATGTCGGATTCAGCCATCGCGGCCTTCAGCTTCCCGAGCATCTCGGCCGCATCACGGGCCTCGCCCTTGAACTCGGTGCCGTCGTCCAGGGCGTTCTGAACTTCGGCCTCGATGTGGGCCAGCACTTCGCCCTTGCGGATCAGCTTGTGAGATTGGATGGGAAATCTTCCCACAGGAATGTCGGTTCCATCGTCCGAGACGAGATACTGGACGAACGTGTTATAGATGCCCGTGTCTTCGAGCCGAGTATCGACCTTTCCCCGCTTCGCCGGACGTTTTCCCTTCGACATGATACTGCCCACCTCAGTCTTCATCTCGTGGTCCCTCCACCTGTAGCACGCCGCCGGCCTCCAGCATCGCAGCAGTGGCCTGGTTGACCGCCGCTCGCACCGGGTCCAGCGTCAAGCGGGAATAGATCGCGGTCGTTTCCGGCCGACTATGGCCGAGGGTCGCCCCGATGACTTGCAGGCTGGCGCCGCCGAGGGCCTGCCAGCTTCCGAGACTCCGGCGCAAATCGTGGATTCGCAGGTCCTTCAGCCCTGCCCGCTTCAGAATCCGGCGCCACGAGGGCATCGGGTCGGTCAGGTGCCCTCCGGCTTTCGTCCGTCGGGTCGACGGGAACACCCACCCGTCTTTTGCGAGGGGGCGTAGGGCAATGAGTATGGCCATCGCTGGAGGACATAAGGGAACAAGCTGGGGCTCGCCCCGCTTCGTGTCCGGGATTCGCCAGACCGCACTGGCAAAATCCAGGTCATCCCACCGCATTGTCAGCACGTTAGAGCGGCGAGCGCCCGTCAGGAGGCACGTCAGGAAGAATCCCCGTAGGATCGGGCTGGGCTCCTCTTCTAGCGCCTGAAAGAACCGCGGCAGCTCGTCAGGCTTGAGGAACCGATCCCGCGACTGCTCCTTGAACGCCTTGACCCCGTGGCACGGATTCGGCCCCTGCCAGCCCACGTCGGCCGCCCGGTTGAACATGGCCCGTAGCAGGGCAAGGGCACGATTCGCCGCGTAGTGCCCGCTGTCGCGGCCCAGGCGGACGTGGAGGGCCTGCACCTCGGTCTTCTTGACTGCGGATAGGCGCCGGTTCGCCCACGGCTTGAGGTAGCGATCGTACTGGGCCTGATCTCCCTCCCATGTCTTTTTGTGGGCCCGGGCATAGTCCATCCAGACGACGAACAGGTCCGCCAAGGTGGGCTCCCCACGCCGTTCCCGCTTCGTGGCCTGGGGATCTTCTCCGGCGGCCACCTTGACGGCCAGCTTGTCGGCCAGCTTGCGGGCGGCCTCGACGGACAGGTCCGGGAACCGTCCGATCCGTACTCGCACGGGCCGACCGTCGATCTTGCGATAGAAGTAGAACGTCTTGGCGCCGGCCGAGGTGACGCACACAGCCAGCCCAGGCTTGGCGGTGTCGTAGTGGTAGCACCGTCCGGCTTCCGGTTTTGTCAGTTGGTCGAGTTTCGTCTTCGTAAACCGAAAGCGGGAAGGGGAGTTACGGCTACTGCCCATGTCGGCCACCTCGCAAAACCTACTGACTTGTGCTACTGAACCCGGTGCTACCCCGGTGCTACCCGCTGTATCAATAAGCGTCAAAATAGGAGTAGCACCGTCGATAGCATTCTAGCCGTAACGTCTATATCCGTCAATAGGTATCGAAAACGGCCTATCAGTAGGAATAACCCGGAGGTGGGGGGTTCTTGAGACTCTGGATCAGTTAGTTGGGGTTCGAATCCCTATTCCCCAGCTTGACGTAAAGCCCTTGGAAACAAGGGCTTGCGTCATTTCTTGGCAGCCCTGCGGGCGAGGCTGCCACCGTGGCGCGTGGTCGCGCGGCTAGGGCGAAGACCGGTTCGGGACCCGGAGTGGCAGGTCTGGCCACGAGTCGTGAACCGTGCCCGGCCCCCGAACCCTCGACACTCTCGGATCGGATGAGGCTCTGCCTCGCCGGGGGTTAGGAAGCCTTGCTCCGCCGCCGCCATCCCGCGATGCCGAGCGCGGCGCTCAGGAGGGTCCAGATGATGAGCGAGGCGGGCTCGGGCGTCGTGGTGATCGTGGCTTCTCCCAGGCCGACGGTCATCGAGCCGCTGGCCGGAATGATCGCGTTCCACTGCCAGGCGAACTCGGCATCGCTCGCGAAGCTCCCGGCATTGGCCAGGTTGTCCACGTCCCCGTCGGTGAGCTTGTTGTAGATCGCCGGCGACTCGGCAATCTCCCAGGCACTCGGCGCGGTGTCGACCAGCACGTCGACCACGGTGTTCCCATCCGTCTGCCTCATCCACTGGGCGCCGAGCCGCTCGACCGTTTCATCGGCGGCGGTGCCGTTCAGGTCGAAGTCGAATAAGGCGAAGAGATTAGCGTTTAGAGGGGAGGTACTATCATTCGTCAGGGTCATCGTCCCTTCCAGCGTGGCGCGGCCCGAGCCTGCCGGGCCTCCGGTCAGCAGGTAGGAAAGGGTTATTTCCACCAGACCGTACTGGTACTTGGCTTCCAGCCGCTCGGGATTGCCGTCGTTGTCGTCATCATGGACCGTGTGTGAATCGTAGACGCTGTCCAGTGAATACTCTTGCGGCAAAAGCCCACCTCCGTACCAGAGCCAACTGTAGTCCAAGTGATTCACCCCGTCGACTTCCCAGCGAAGCACTCCCGCCGACGTAGGGTCTGGCTTGATTTCTACGCTGCTGTTGCCGTCGACGAGCACCGCGGCGGACGTTGGCCCGGCGCCGGCCAGCAACGCGATGACTGCGAGGGCAACGACCGAAGGGGCGGATTCTCGGCGAATGACCATGCTTACTCCACATATTCCAAATGTCCCAGATAACCGATATATCCCATATTAACCCACCCGTCTGCCTCATTCCAGTCCTGATCGCGTCGGATATGCGTCAACAGGTCACGCCGTGCCGCGGTTGCCCACTCCCACTTCGTCGAGGCTTCGACTTGACTTCAGAGCGGGCACGATCGAGCCCTGGCCTTACCCCTCCAAAGGTTGGAACAACTCCACCTTCTGCGAGGGGTTTGCTGTAGAAAAGACCGGCTCACCCAATGGCGGCATGACGCCACGATCGGCCCCGTCGGGTCTCGGTGACCTCGGCGTCGTGGTAGGCGATGAGCAGCCGAATCACCAGCCCGTGTGCTGGGTCGGCTCACACGCTCCGTCCGGAGCCGAGCGGCGGTGCTGAAACACCACGCTGTCGGCCGGCGTGCGGTCGGGTGAACCGGGGATCGCCTCTCGGCCGCACTACGGGGCGTGCCCAAGCTCTTCTGCCGAAAAGGATACGTGCGTTCACTTCGGTTTCTTCGGCGTGGATCCGGGGTGCTTCGGGGCGCCGCCGAGATAGGGATACTCATCGAAGCGGTCGCCTCAGCCCAGGGCGCGCGGATCGGCGGTGGCTCGCAGTTGGGCCATCAGCCGTTCGGAGAGATCTCGCTTCACGTCGGCGTACGGCGGATCGCTTGCCGCGTTGTGAAGCCGATTGAGATCCTTCTTCAGATCATAAAGCTTGCTCGACGCCGCTATTATCGGTGCGGCACGGCGGCCCTGCAAGTGTCGGGCGAACGGCCCCTTGACCATTCCTTGCCGCGGCCGTGTGTTGCCCGGGCCGTCGGAGACTTGCGGCGAGTTCTGCTGCCACCTATAGTCAGTCTTGCACGTCTCGGTCGAAGAGGGCGTGCGACTTGTGGCGGATACGTCGATAGCATCTTCAGACGGGAGCGGACTTCGACCCATGCACCGAACCATGACCACGACGATCCTCTTCGCGCTGGCCGGAACCGCGTGGGGCGCAGCCGCCTTCGCCGGGGCGCCCGCGCCCGAAACCGTCTTCGTCGCCGACGGCGTGGCCCGATGCGTGCGCCATGAGGGCGCGGAGTGGACCGCCGACGACGGCTGCCTGGAGTGCGGCGGCACCGGCAATTTCCTGTTTGCCGGGCGACTGCTGGGCCCGGGCGATTTCCACGTCCGCGTCCGGCTGACCATCGTGGGGCTCGGCCGAAGCGCCGCGACGTTCGTCCTCGGCAGCAGCCATTTCGGCTTTGAGGGCGGCAGCGGGGAGATGTTCACCGAAGGGGCGTTGCTCGGGCGCAAGAATCTCGGCCCGCCGGTGGTCCGGGAGGGGGAGCCGTTCGAGCTCGAGGCGATTCGCGAAGGCGACGTGCTCCGTTTCCTCGTCGACGGCAAGGAGGTCCATCGAGCAGAGACCGACCCCAAGCTTGTGCTCCACGTCGGCCTGAGACCCTGGCGGAGCACGATGCGCGTGGAGCAGCTTTCGGCCCGCGGCCATCTGATCTCCGCCCCGAAGCCGCCGCTGGAGACCGACGTGTACACCAGCGCGACCGAGGGCTATCACACCTTCCGCATTCCCGCGATGGTCACGAGCGCCGAGGGCACGCTGCTGGCGTTCTGCGAGGGGCGAATCGGGGGCGGCGGCGACGCCGGGGACATCGATATCGTGCTCAAGCGGAGCACCGACGGCGGGGACACCTGGTCGGAGCTTCTCCTCGTCGCCGATCACGAGGAGAACACGATCGGCAACCCCTGCCCCGTCGTCGACCGCTCGACCGGCCGGATCTGGCTGCCGCTGACCTGGAATCTCGGCAGCGACCACGAAGGGCAGATCATGACCGGCGAGAGCGAGGACGTCCGACGAGTGTATATCACCTATAGCGACGACGACGGCCTCACCTGGGCCCCCGTCCGGGAGATCTCGGCAACGACCCGACGAGACCACTGGCGATGGTACGCGACCGGGCCCGGCTGCGGCATCCAGCTTGAGCGGGGCGAATACGCGGGACGTCTGGTGATCCCGGCCAACCACTCCGACCACTCCGACACCGGCAAGCATCCGTACCGGTCGCACGTCCTCTTCTCCGACGACCACGGCCGCACCTGGCAGCTCGGCGGCGTGCTCGATGAGAAGACCAACGAGTCGACAATCGTCGAGCTGGCCGACGGGCGCCTCATGGACAACATGCGATCCTACCACGGCGAGCACCGCCGCGCGATCGCCACCAGCGCCGACGGCGGCCAAACCTGGTCGGACGTGACGCTCGACGAGACGCTCATCGAGCCCGTCTGCCAGGCGAACGTCCTCCGATACACGTTCCCCGAGACGGACGGCAAAAGCCGCATCCTCTTCTCCAACCCGGCCAGCACGGGCCGCCAAATGATGACCGTCCGCGTGAGCTACGACGAGGGGCAGACGTGGCCGGTCGCGAAGCTCGTCTGCGCCGGCTCGGCCGCGTACTCGTGCATGACCGTGCTCGCCGACGCGTCGATCGGCCTCCTCTATGAGCGCGACGGCTACCGAACGATCACGTTCGCGAGATTTGACCTTCCCTGGCTGACCGACGGGCAGGATAAGCTGGGCGCGCGAACCGGGAAACCGACCGGCGAGTGAACAGGGCGGGGGCAGACGCGGGGGGGCTCCAGTGCCTGCAACGCCCGGCCCCCACCACGAATTGACAAGCTGGAGGCACGCCCTATATTAAAAGGTTTGACCGCTGCGGATGAGTCGGACAGGTAGCTCAGTTGGTAGAGCACTGGACTGAAAAGTGACATCACGGGGTAGGGGTGAATCGACGTAACTCGTTTGGAATCGGTCCCTTCAGAGCGTGTAAACGACTCTATCACAGGGCAAAAAGGCCGTCAATTGCCCTGTTTTCTATCGTTTCCAGGGACATTCCAGGGACAAGAACCGCGCTGAAACTAAGGTAGCGCCCGTTAGGGCGGATGCCCACGGGCATCGGGCCACCACGTCGGGACCACGGGCGTGGGATTCATCGCCCCAGGTCGAAGGCCATGCGGTCGGCCACCTTTGGCACAGTCTCCCCGACCATTTGTCGGCGTCAGCTAGGCGGGCTTCAAGCGTGCGCGCGCCGGACCACAACGCCCCCGGTGGGCTTTCACGGCTTGGCGTGGTCACGGGCGGCCAGCCAACAAGCCGATGAGCACGGCCACACTTAACGGCGTTGGGGCACGGGGTAGGCTCGGGACCGTTCTTTCTCCCGCCCTTCTTCGCACCGACCTTCCGTTTTCGAGTGTCGGCTGGCGTTGACGCCTTCCGCCTCAAACTGTCGCGTGGGGCCGGCTTGCTGGCGTCGGCAGTCCGCAAACGCCACCACCATTCGGAGTCTTCGGCCGCCGGCTGGTTGACAATAGCGGACAACATCCGATAGTATCTGGTGCCACCGGAGAACTACCGATAGCTCCCGTGGGAGAGGAGCGCGAAATGGCGGCTGCCCCTGGTGACGTGCTGACCATCGACGAACTGGCGGAATACCTGAAAATCTCCAAATCCACGCTCTACAAGCTTGTGCAAGAGGGGGCCCTGCCGGGGCAGAAGATCGGCAGGCGGTGGAGGTTTCACAAGGACGCCATTGATTCGTGGCTGAAGAACCGGCCCTTGTCCGCGGAGCTTCGTAGGGAGGAGCCCAACCGCGAGCGCTGATGTGGAAAAGATTGCGGCTGAACAGGCCCCCATTGTCGCCCGGCAGTTGCGACGGATTGCGGGGCGGGGCGGCACAGAAGCCGACTTCCGCAGGGAGGCCGCGCGGGTTCTGGAAGAGGCCGGCAGCGTCGCCGGGCTGACGATCATCCCCCGCGATGAGTTTTCCGTTGCCCGGGGCCGCGTGGATTCGGTCTACAACCGGCTGATTCTCGAATACAAGCGACCCAACGTGATTCGGAAATCCAACGAGGGGCAGACGAATCAGGCAATCATCCAGCAGGTCAAGGACTACATCCTCGACGTGGCGAAACGCGAGCGGCGGGAGGCGCACCGTTTGGCGGGGGTTGCCACGGACGGCTGCCATTACCTCTTCGTTCGGCGCGTGGGTGAAGGGTGGTCGGTAGACGATCCGCTCCCGGTCAATGTGGCTTCGACAGAGCGATTCCTTCGTTTGCTGTTCGCTCTTTCTGTTGGAGCCGCGCTTGTGCCCGAGAACCTTGTGGAGGACTTTGGGCCGAAAACCCTTCGCGCCCAACGGGCCGTGCGGGCTCTCTATGCCGCGCTGCACCGGAGCAAGCATCCTCTGGTTGTGAAGCTGTTCGAGCAATGGCGGCTGTTCTTCAGCGAGGCAACCGACTACAAGGAATGGTCCGCCCGAATCGAAAGCAAGAAAGAGTTCCGGACGTTCGTCACGGGCATGGGGTTGGACCCCAAGTATGCCGAAGCCCAAAGAGTGTTCTTTGCGCTGCACACCTACTACGCCCTTCTCATCAAGCTGGTAGCTTCCCTTGCGGCGGCCCGATTTGCCGGGGGCGTGTCGGCCCCGTTATCCGGCTTGGCATCCAAGGAGGGAGACGAACTTCGGGCCGCCTTCGCCGATCTTGAGCGAGGCGGGCTCTTCCGAGAATACGGGATTCGGAACTTCCTGGAGGGCGACTTCTTCGGCTGGTATCTGGCGGCTTGGGATGACGACATCCAAGAGGCAACAAGCAAGCTGGTCGGGCGGCTCGCGGAGTACGATCCGGGAACCCCGGAACTTGCCCCGGAAAACGCCCGGGACTTGCTGAAGAAGCTTTACCACTACTTGCTGCCGCGCGAAATGCGGCACGATTTAGGCGAATACTACCGCCGGACTGGCTGGCGGAACGGCTTATCCGTCAGACTC
>DATKZH010000184.1:0-4007 GCA_035528065.1 Thermoguttaceae bacterium
TGGTCAGCGTTGTGCGCCGCCGCCACGGCGTTGCCCTTGTGCGAGTAGGCTTCGCTGGTGTGCTTGATCTGGCCGTTGCGAGCGCGGAGCCGGTAGTACCACTGGCCGGTCTTTCGCTTCTGCCGGTCTCGTTGCGGGAACACCTCGTACCAGCAGCCGGGCTTGCCGTCCTGCTTGGGGAACGTGAAGCGTGCTTTGCTCATGTCATTTCTCCTTGGCGATTTCCCATCCGCTACAGGTGTAGTTCTCGTCCGTCCATCTGCTTCCGTATGCGTCGACGTGTGGCGGCGGTGCGTAGCGACAGCGGCGTAGTTCGTGACCACGAGCCGAACTCGGAGCTGGGCCAAACGACAGTTTTGCGGTCACACGATCATCGAAGACCTGCCAGTACCGGCAATTCTCGCACCGTCGCTTCGGGGGGTACTGCATGGTCATTTCTCCGGTGGTTGGTGCTTGGGTGTCTGTCTTCGCTCGAAATCCTGCAAGGCATGGATGGTCTTCTGCTGGACAGTCAGGAGGGACTTCTGTCTTCCGCGCCACCACTTCTTCGGGTCTTCGAGGAACCCATCAGGAAGGTGGAACTTGTCCCCGGCGTCGATGTTTTCTTTCTCGGAGTCATTCATCGGGGTCAGTGAATCACGCGGCTGACCTGATCGAAGATCGCGGCGACTGCCGGGCTTTTCTGGAGCGCGTCCAGCGCGGAGTTCACGTCGGCCAGTTCCTTCTCCAGACCATCCTTTCGCATCTTCAACCGCTCGGTCACGCTCGGTTGACGCAGACAGCCCTTCAGAGCCATCTCGCTACCGTATGGCGTCATGGCCGTCTGTCCCCTTTGTTCCATTGGGTCCATTGTCACGTTCCTTTCTGTTGGTGTTCTCGGAATCATTCATCGGGCTTGGCTATTGCTTTCAGAACGGAAGGTCCTCACCGACACCAACGTCGTACGTCGGTGGGGGCTGCGTCTTGGGCCGCTTGGAAGGCGATGCCTTTCTTACCGTCGTCGGGGTCACGGTCTCTGCCTTGTCGCCGAGGAACTGAATTCGTTCCACGAAGACACGGTGCCTCACCCGCCAGGCTCCGCTCGGGGTGGTGTAGTTGTCGGACTCCAGCCGTCCCGTAATGAGCACCTGCCGACCCTTGATGAGGTACTGCTTGACGATCTGGGCCTTTCGGCCGGTGGCGTGGCAGTCGACTTGGCAGACCTCCTCTTTCATCTGCTTGTCTCGGCCCTTCCATCGGCGTACCGACACCAAGGGGAAGTCCACCGCGGAGGACTTCGGCGTGGGATGCGAAAGGACCGGGTCCCGCGCCAGGTGTCCCATGAGGATGATCCTGTTGAAGCTTGGCACGCCTGTCCATCACTTCACCGACTTGACCCACGCCGCCTTGTCCTCGGCTTCCCAGGCCATCCCGATGCCCTGGTCGTCTACTCCGCCCCGGTAGGCGTGCCATCGAGGTTCGCCTTCGGGAAGGAGGCTGTTGAGTTTCTGCGCGAGCGTTCGCCTCAGATGCTCGTTGTGGACGCCGAGCCGAAGGGCGACGAACGTCTTCCCGCCGAAGGATGGGAACCCAATGGCGATGTGCGTTCCTTCCCCGAACTTCGAGTCCTTGGTGACGTGGTTGAAGTCCTGGATGACCCGAACCAGCGGGTTCGGCTGAATGACCTTGACCGATCCGCCGGTCGGGCAGGGGTCGCCGCCGGCCGCAGCCAGCGCGAGTAGAATCTCGTGCTGCCGTGTCGGGCCGACCCCGGCGACTTCCGGCATTTGTCCGAGTTCTTTGATCTTGGCCACCAGTAGGGCCGCATCCAGCAGATCAGCCTCGTTCAAGGCCACGCGGGTCCCCTTGCCGATGTTCGCCAGTGGATCGCCAGCGGGGAGGGTCTGGCCTTCGGAGGTACTCGATACGATCTTGTCAAGCGGGCACAGCCACTCGACGCCGGCGGAACGCTTGTCGCTCATGGTTCAGTTCTCCTTGGCGGTCAACGCCGCCGTTTCGGCTTGTAGTCCGGGCAGTTCCCGTAGCGGTTGACCGCCACGCACTCCGGGAGTTCGAGCAGCATGGGCTTGCCCGAGATGTGATCGATGGACGCTTGTACGCGGGCTGCGCACCGATCTCGGTTCTTGCAGTCGCGCCGATGGCTGGAGCACTTCGCACAGACGACCTTGACTTGCCGCAGAACGACGCGCTCGTAGTTCTTGACGACATTCTTCCATTCGATGGAGCCACTACTGTGCCAGTACGACCAATCCGTCACGTACCATCCCACGTCGCTTCGGCACCGAAAATGACAGAGGACTCCATCCGTCTTGCGGCGAAGTGTGAGATCAGCGAAGACCCGTGGTTCGGGGTTCTTTTCCTCGGGTTCCGGTTCGGGATCTGGTTCGACGGGCGGCACGTATCTCTTGCGAAATGGCCACATGGTTGATCCTTTCAGTTCTCCTTGAACTCCGGCCATCCTCGCTTGAGGAGTTCAGCCGGTATCTTATGGGTCAGAACGAAGTGGGGGACTCCGTGGCACTCGGCGGTCAGGATCAGCCCGTAACAGCCTTCGGTCGTCACCGCGGTCTTGGCGAACCCCTCGCACTTGTGGCCGAGCCGCAGTTCGAGAAGTTGGCGAACCCTCGGGGCGCTGACGACCCGATAGCCGTCATGCCGGAGAGACGAGAAGACCTGCGACAGGTGCTTGCGGAGGACGGGGTCAAGCATCGGGGTTCTCCTTCGCCGCCTCGGCGGCCTCGCGGAGTTTCCCTGCCTGAACACGAACGTCGGAATCAATCAATCCAACATGGTCCATCGCAACTAGGGCATCTGGGATGACTTTGAGCAGCCGGTCCACGATGGCCTGGAGGGCGTGGTTCTTCACGACAAGTTGCTGAATCTTCGTCGTAAGGTCGAAGCCGTGTTCCCGGCACAACGAGGCAATCTCGGCGCCGTCCTCTCTCGGCATACCCGCCAGCGCGTCCTTTGCGAGACGACCTCGGAACTCATCTATCCAGTCTGGCAGTGTCGGTTTCTCAGCCATCCTTCGTCTCCACGAGCGCCGCTGCTAAGTTGGCGACGGCTTCTCGGACTTTGACTTTGCTGTCCGGCGTCCAGTGGGCGAAGTGCTTCTCGATGTCCTTGCCCAGCGCGGCCAGCTTCTTCACGACGCTGTCGACCGAGGGGATCTTGGGCGTCTTCGTCTTCTTCGGCGGCTTCACCTGGCGGAGCGCCGGATCGACCTTGCCGGTGCGATCCATCTCTTCGACCACGGGTGCGAGGGTCGGATCTGCCTCGGCGGCCTTGACGACCGTCCTGGCCTTTTCGAGGGTTCGGGCCGACATTCCGACGGCCGCTGCGATCTCGTCTCTGGACTTGGATTTCTTCGTAGGTGGGCATTGCCCACCGTCGGAGTGCCCAAGGTTGATCGAGCCTTGCTGAGCGCGCCTATCCTCTGCCTTCTTCTTCGCCATCGGCTCCAGGACGGCGGCCATTGCAACCGCCTCGGATGGCGTGAAGCCCTTCCGGCAGGTGTTCTCGTCCGACTCCGCCAGAACCCGTATGGCCATGGGCAGATCCTTGACGAGTCTGGCCGGGATGTCGTCTCGACCGAGGGATTTGAACGCCTCGATCCGTCGCACCCCGGCGATCAGGTGCCGGTCTGGCGTGATGACGACGGGGTGTAGAAGGCCGACCTTCTCGATGCTGCGGGCCAGTTCTTCGATGTCGCCCATGTCCGTCCGGTGCCGTTTCCCGATGACGATCTCTGCGATTTTCATGGCTTCGTGCTTCCTTTGTTCATCCACGCCTCGAAGTCGGCGACGAGAATTCGCCAGGTTCCATGGGGCTTGCAAGCGGGGATATACCCCTCCTGACAGAGAGTGCGGATGGTGTCGACGTCGTAGCCGCTACGATCGGCGGCTTGCCGGGTGTTGATCCATCTCTTGGTGTGCTTGCCTTCCATGGACACCTGAATAGTAGGCGGGAAGGTGGCGTATGTCAAGGGATTTCCAGATTTTTATACC
>DATKZH010000185.1:0-2272 GCA_035528065.1 Thermoguttaceae bacterium
GACGTGCCCCTCGCCCTCCAGGACGACGTAGGTCTCGGTCATCTTCTTGTGCCAGTGGACCGGCGTCTGGGCGGCGATCTCGACGAGGTGCACCGACGCCGTCTCGTTCTCCGGCACCACAAACGCCCGCCGCGACGCCCCACACGGGCACGGCGACGCGTCGATCTCATCGAGTTGGGCAACCAGGTAATTCGCCATCGGACGATCCTTTCAGGACTTGCGATGTAGCCACCTTGCCGTGCCGCAGACGATCTCGTCGCCAGTCTAGGCACGGTTGCAGCGGGGGTCAAGACACGGCGTGTGGCACGGCTGGCTTGCCCAGCCGTGAGCGGAAACCGTGTGCCACGGCCGGTCTTGTCCGGCCGTGCTCTTTCGGCGGCCACCGGAGGGGATGGCACTCGCGGGGAACAGGCCCACGTGGCTTGCTCAACAGCCGTGCTACAATAGCGTTCCTGCCTGCACCGCCTCGGGCATGTCGTCCCACGTCCGTCCGTCAAGCACCCGTCCCGCCTTCTTCTTGTTCCGGCCGCCCCACTGCTTGAAGAAGAACGGGACGCCTGCCGCCTGGCACCGGTCGCGCACGTCCTGCGCCCATTCCGGCCGCATGGGACGCGCGCCGGGTCCCGACTCGCCGCCGACGATGATCCAGTCGATGCCGGCCAGGTCCAACTCCGGGATGGGCCCGAGCAGCGGCTCGAGCGACAGGAACTTGATCCGCGCCGGCGTGCCGCGAAGATGCTCGACGCGGTCGAGATAGTCGGCGTGCTCGACCGTCACGCCCTGCCAGACGTTCTCGGGCCAATCCAACTGGGGCGCGAGTTCGGCCAACCGCTCGCATCGCTTGGTGAGGATTTGGAACACGTGGTGCGAAGCGCGGTGCATCACGTCAAACACCCGTTCGATGAAATCGCGCGGCACCTCCTCGTGGAACAGGTCGCTCATCGAGTTGACGAACACCATCCGCGGCGTCCGCCACTTCAGCGGCACCGCCAGCATGTGCTCGTGCAGCGTGACGCGGAACCCGTTCGCGTAGTTCCGGTTCCCCATCGCCCGCAGCCGCTTCGCCAACCGCTCGGCGTAGCAGTGCCTGCACCCCAGGCTGACCTTCGTGCAGCCCGTGACCGGGTTCCAGGTCGATTCCGTCCATTCGATGGCGGAGTTCAGGGCCACTACATCATCCCATAGTCACGGTACTTGTTCAGGATATCGCTCGCGATCCTCGCACCTGTTTGGTTCTGGGACGCGAAGTACAGGTAGTATACGACAGCGCCCTGGTTGTTGCGCATGGGAATTGGCTGAGGCACGTATCTGAACTGCGCCACCTCCCGGAGCCGTTTGCGGAAAGCGGCCACAATCACCTCCATGCTGGCCTTCTCCTCGATGTCTCCGAACAGCCCTGCTTCAGTTGTGTACGCTACATCGCGCCACGTTTCGTCGCCCCAATACCGCCTCATTCGCCGGAGTTGCTCAACCGGAACACGTTCGGGGTGGCGCCAAAGGACGTTGCGGTTCATGTCGGCAACAGGGAAGTTAAGGAAGACCTCGATGGAACGCGATTGCCCCGCCGCTCGTATCACCTGCCAGTCCAAGTGCAGCCCGTACGGATCTAGCAGGCAGAGGCCTCTCTTGAACTGGTCGTAGCGCACATGCGGGAACACACGCTCCAGGAGGACTTCATTGCAGTCGCCGTGGAACACGTCCACATCCTCGCGTTCCCCAGCAATGTCCTCGAGCGACTGTACTTTCACGGCCTCAATATCGATGAAGTAGTAGTGCTTGAAGGGCGGCTGTATCTGCAGGGCCACTAAGGGACTCCCGGCGACCACTTGCCCAGATGTCTTGGACAGATGCAGGCCGCTGCCGGCAAAGCCGTCGATGTAGACATGCTCGAAGCGCGCTTGGCGTTGCGCGCTTAGCACTTGGGAGTAGGCTGCCGCGTATTCTTTGATAATTTCGAGTTTGATCTCCGACCAGTACCCAATCTCGTCGAAGGCGGCTTTCTGCTTGGCCATGCTTCTCCCCCCGTGTGTGGAGTCGTTCCATCGAACAGACTCATGGTACGAGCCTTATAGCAGCCAAGCCAGCGCATTTCGATATTCTGGTCGCGCCGGGCTTTTACTCCTTCCGCGTAATCCCCAACCCGCACAGCGGCACGACCTCATGCACCTCCGGCACGCGGTATTCGAAGATGGTGAAGCCGCCGGTCTTGTGTTTGCGGGTGATGGCGATCTGGTCGATGAGGCGGTTGATGTTGCTCTTCTTCGGCCAGACC
>DATKZH010000186.1:0-21681 GCA_035528065.1 Thermoguttaceae bacterium
GTGAAGAGCCCGCTTCGGACGAGGTTCTCGACGAATTGCTCCAGCGACACTGCCATGCCCGGCGTCTCCCGATGGGTGCTTTGATTATAGTCGCGAGGCACGCCGGCAGGAACAAGCGCGGGCGGGAATCCAGCTCGCTGCAAGCGGACGGGCGGATCGCGGGCAACTAGCATCGGACGCGCGGATCTTGTAGAACAAGAGTCGAACCGAGCGGCCCGTGGATTCTGCATTGTCGAGACATTTTGCCTACCGGTCTGTTGCCGATGCCCGATCTAGAGAAGCGCCCTCGCAAGAAGCTGCCCAAGCGGCTGGCGGTGATCGACCCGGACCGTTGTACGGGCTGCGGGGCCTGCGCGGAGGTGTGTCCGGTCGGCTGCATCGCGAGAATCGAGCAGTATCCGGACGCGCCGGGGATGCAGTCGTGGAGCGAGGTCGACTGGGATCGCTGCATCGGGTGTGGGCTTTGCATTCGGGTGCCCGGGAAGCGGTCCGATCCGTATCGCTTGGCGGTCTGTCCATGGGAGGCGATCGAGATGGTCCCCGTGGCGAAGCTCGCGGAGGCGGCCGAGCGGATCGGCGGTCCGCCGCAGGTCGTCGACGCGAACCGGCGGCGGCTTCTGGCCGTCGCACGCCGGCAGATGCGCTTGGCCCGAGGGGCTGGCACGGAGACCGGGGGGAGTGGTATCCTGTAGCGTCGAGCTGGATAGATGGACTTGGGCGATTCCGAGGATTTCGAGCCGTGTGCCACTGCTTCGCAGAAGCAGTGTGTCCTGGGATACTCGGGCAAGAGCACTGCTTCTGCGAAGCAGTGGCACACAAGCGTTCCGCGGTTCGCTCGGCGTTTCCAACAACTGAAATTCAACAAGGGCGGGAGCATTTGGTCCCCGGGTCATGATGTCCAGAGAATGGTGGGCGCTGCCGGTTGCCGCGGTCGTCGTCGTGACGGCGGCGGGCATGGCCGACGGGGCGAAACGGAAAGGCGATCCGATGTCGTATCGTGAAGTCAGGGATTTGCTGGTCCGGCACACCCCGGTGGTGGAGTTGGGCGACGGCCAAGGGGCCTTGGTGGCGATCTGCCCGGAGTGGCAGGGGCGGGTGATGACGTCGACCTGCGACGGCGAGGACGGGCCCGGCTTCGGGTTCGTCAACCGCGCGTTCGTCGAGGCGGGCCGGCTCGACCCGCGGCTGAACAACTACGGGGGCGAAGACCGCATGTGGCTCTCGCCCGAGGGCGGGCAGTTCAGCCTCTGGTTCAGACCAGGCGCCGAGCAGACGCTGGAAAACTGGTACACGCCGCCGGCCCTGAACGAGGGCGATTTCCGGATAACGTCGGGGCGGAACGATCCGTACTATCGGCTCGTCAAGCGGATGCGGTTTCAGAATGCCTCGGCGACTCCGTTCGACGTGGACGTCACCCGCGACGTCCGCCTCCTCAACGAGCGGGACCTGGCCGAGCTGTTCGGCCGGGCGGCCGCCGAGGCGATGACCGCCCCCGGCGTGAAGCGGGTCGGCTACGAGACGATCAACACGATCGCCAACCGCGGGGCCCCGATGACGCGCGAGAAGGGGCTCGTGTCGATCTGGATGCTCGGCATGCTCAACGCCTCGCCGCAGACGGTGGTCATCGTCCCCTACAAGCCGGGCGACGAGGCCGAGCTGGGACCGCCCGTCAAGTCGGACTATTTCGGCCAGGTCCCGCCGGAGCGGCTGAAGATCCTCCCCGAGGCGATCCTGCTTGCGGCCGACGGCAAGTTTCGGGCCAAGATCGGCACCTCGCAGACGCGCGCCCGAAACGTGCTCGGCTCGATCGACTTCCAAGGCGGTGTGCTGACCCTCGTCCAGTTCACCATGCCGGACGACCCCGCGGAGCACGCGTACCTGAACAACATGTGGGAGCTGCCTCAGGCGGAGCCTTACGCGGGCGACGTGGCCAACAGCTACAACGACGGCCCGCCCGAGCCCGGCAAAGAGGGCCTGGGGGCGTTCTACGAGATCGAGTCGCTCTCGCCGGCGGTGGCCCTGGCGACCGGCGAGTCGCTTGCGCACCATCATCGGACCGTTCACGTCCGCGCGGATTTGGCGACGCTGGCCAAGCTGGCTCGGGAGGTTTTGGGCGTGGACTTGGAGACGGTGCGGAAGGAAATGTTCTCGCAATAGACCACGGCGATATCACCATGTCGGACGATTGCCCGCACGCGCAAGATCGAGCCGCGGAGACAACCGAGCGAGATTCGGCTCACCCCGCCGAGGCCATGACCCCCGAGGAGCTGGCCGAGGCCAAGCGTTACGGGCGGTGCGACCTGGCGTGCATGCTCGCCGACAAGGTCGTCGACGTGGCCTACCTGGGGGTGATGGCCCTGGTGGTCGCCCGGCCGATCGACGCCTGGCTGAGCGGCTTCCCCCTGCTCGAAGCCAGCCGGTCGCTGCGGCTGCTGGCCATGCTGGGGATCGTGTTCGGCTTCCACGTCCTGGTCTCCTTCCCGCTTTCGTGCTACTCGGGCCACGTGCTGGAGCACCAGTTCGGCCTGAGCAACCAGACGTTTCGGGCCTGGCTATGGCGATATGCGAAGCGCGTGATGTTGGCGGGCGGTTTTTCGATCGCCATGTTCTGGGGGCTGTTCTGGCTGATATGGATCACGGGCCCCTACTGGTGGATTGCGGGCGCCGGGGCGTTTTTTGTGGTCAGCGTGGTGCTGGGGCAACTGCTGCCGGTCCTGATCCTGCCCCTGTTCTACAAGATCGAGCGGCTCGACCGGCCGGAGCTCGACGACCGGCTCGCGCGGCTCGCCGAAGGGACGGGCCTTTCGATCGAGGGCGTCTATCGCATGGGGCTGAGCGAGGAGACGGCCAAGGCCAACGCGATGCTCTCCGGACTGGGCCGCACCCGGCGCGTCCTGTTGGCCGACACGCTCCTGGACCGCTTCACGCCCGAGGAGATCGAGGTGATCTTCGCCCACGAGATCGGGCACCACGTGTTCCGCCACGTTCGCAAGATCCTTTTTTCCGGCATCCTCTATAGCGCGGCCGGGTTTTGGATCTGCGACCGGCTGTTGGGCGCGTGGGTCGCCGGAGCGGGCGGTGCCTTCGACTACTCGCAGACGCCGGTTGCCGCCGCGCCGCTGTTGATGTTCCTTCTGACCGTGTTCGTCTTGGTGCTGGAGCCGGTTCAGAACGCGATCAGCCGCCGCTACGAGCGCCAGAGCGACCGCTACGCCCTGGATCGCACCGGCGCGAAGGCCGCGTACCGCTCCGCCTTCCGCAAGCTCGCCCGAGTGAACAAGGCCGACCCCGACCCGCACTGGCTCGACGTGCTCCTGTTCCACGGCCACCCGCCGATCGTCCAGCGATTGGCCCTCGCCGAGGAGGAGTAGCGGGGGCCACGGGCGTGCATCCTGACCTATGCTATCTTCCCCTCGTTCCCAAGCCAGCTTGGGAACCAGGAGAATGTTGCCAAGAGCGCGGTGATTGTCGTTTAACCGCAAGCCGAAGGCGGCCGCGGCTTCGGGGCGAAGTCCCCGTCGCGCGCGTGCGAGCACCCTCGGCGTACTCAGCCGTCGGGGGTATCCACAAGCGTCTGCAAGCGGGCGCCGAGCTCCGGCGGAAGTCGCTCGACCCAACCGGCGTCGATCAGGCCGACTGCCAGGAAGTCGAGCAGGTGCACTTGATCCTTGCGCCGGAACGACGTAAGCTTCATTCGCACGAGAGCTTCCAGCCCAACAACCCGAAAAGATGTGGTGGGCTCGCTCTCGGAAACGTCGGGGGCCGGGGCAGGGTATTCGGGACGGACCTTCTCGCCGGCGAAAACCACGTGGACGGCGTCCCGGGCCTTTGCGCCCGGTCCGTCGAGAAACATCTCCACGCCGGCGGCGCGCCGATACACGAATCCCGCCTCGGCCATGGCCGTCTTGGCGGCGTCCAGATCGCTGCGGCGGAGCAGGACGTCGACGTCTTGGGTGTTTCGGACGGCCGCCTCGTCGACGCGGGAGACCCAGGCGGCGACCGCGTTCCCCCCCGCCACGGCGTAGGGGATTCCCGCTTTTTCCAGGGCCGAAGCCGCCCGCAATACCCGTTGGCGCACCTTCTCCACGGCTCGTATCATCCTTTCCCAGGAGACGTCGCCATACTTCACCGAAGACATCACGCCTTCTCCCGGAGATCGTCAAATCGGGTGGGCTTATCCGGCAGTATATTGTAGCAGATGGATGGCGTTTGCCACGGCAGCGGCTGGCCCATCACTTTCGCGGGGGGTACACTGAAACATATCGTCGCGGAGCAGCAACCAACAGGGTTCAGGGGTCGGGGTTCAGGGTTCAGGATCTTTGAACAACGGTGCGAAGCGAAATACTGAACCCTGAACCCTGACCACTGAACCCCAAGCGCGTTGTTACGAAACACGTTGCAGCCGCGCCGCTTGAGACTGTGAGGACGTTTCCTCAATCCTGAGAGCTGATGGCACAGGGTTCAATTCACCGGGGCCGGCGCGATTCTGATGAAGATCAGCTCTATCCCTCAGATCTACCGACACTTGGGGCGCTGGGGCGAGATCCTGTCGGTGTTGAGCAAGTACGGTCTGGCGAACTGGATCAGCCGGTTGGGGCCCGATTTCGCCAAAGACCTGCTCAAGGCCCCTGGGGGAGCCGCCATTGCCCGGCACCGCTGGGAGACCCGGCTGCGGCTCGCCCTGGGGGAGCTGGGGCCGACGTTCATCAAGCTCGGGCAAGTGCTCAGCACGCGGCCCGACCTGGTGGGAGTCGATCTGGCCGACGAGCTCCAACATTTGCAGACGGAGGTGCCGGGCGATCCGCCGGAGAAGGTGCGGGAGACGATCGAGTCGGAGCTGGGTCGGCCGATGGGGGAGGTGTTCGACCAGTTCGACGAGCAACCGATGGCGTCGGCTTCGATCGGGCAGGTGCACCGGGCCCGACTTAAGGAAAGGGGGCCGGTAGCGGTCAAGGTGCAGCATACCGACATCGAGCGCAAGGTGCTCGTCGACCTGGAGATTCTCTCCGGCCTGGCGCAGTTGTCCGAGCGGATCCCCGAGTTTCAGAACTACCGTCCGATGGCCATCGTCACGGAGTTCCGCCGGGTGCTCCGCCGGGAGCTCGACTTCCGTCGCGAAGTGCGGCACATGGAGCAGTTCGCTCGGGATTTCGCCAGGGACCCGACGGTTCACATCCCGCGGCCCTATCCCGAGTTGTGCACGAACCGCGTGCTGGTGATGGAGCTGGTGGAGGGGATCAAGCTCTCGGAGACCGAGCGGCTGGCCTCCGCGGGATTCGACTTGGACGAAGTCGCCCGCCGTGGGGCCAACCTGTACCTGGAGATGATCTTCGTCCACAGCTTCTATCACGCCGACCCCCACCCGGGAAACGTCGTCTTGCTGGACGACAACGTGATCGGGCTCTTGGACTTCGGGATGGTGGGCCGGATCGACGAGCGTTTGCACGAAGACATCGAGGAGATGCTTCTGGCGGTCGCCAGCCAAGACGCGGAGCACTTGACGGCGATCGTCATCCGGGTAGGTGCCGTTCCCCAAGACCTGGACCGGTCGGCGTTGAGCCTCGACATGGCCGACTTCATTGCCCATTATGGGGGGCAGCCGCTGGAGAACTTCGACCTGAGCGGGGCCCTGAAAGAGATGACCGAGATGATCCGCCAGTACCGGATCTCGTTGCCGGCCAGGATCGCCGTTTTGATCAAGGTGCTGGTGAGTCTGGAGGGGTCGGTTCGTCTGTTGAGCCCTCACTTCAGCTTGCTGGAGGTGATGCAGCCGTACCGCCGGAAGATGCTGCTGAGGCGACTGTCGCCGCGACGACGAATCCGTAAGATGCGGCGGTTCTATGCCCAGGTCGAGCACATGATCGAGGCGCTGCCGCGGGGCGTGGTGGACATCCTCGAACAGGTGCAGAGCGGGAAGTTCGACGTGCACCTCGATCACCGGGGCTTGGAGCCGTCGGTCAATCGCCTGGTTCTGGGCATGCTGGCAAGTGCGTTGTTTCTGGGCTCGGCCCTGCTGGTCAGCCGCAACGTGCCCCCGTTGGTCGAGAATCTCCCACTCATGGGATGGATCCCCGCAATTCAAGGGGTATCCGTTCCGGGAATCGTGGGGATCGCGTTCAGCCTCGCTTTGGGGCTGCGATTGTGGCGGGCGATCAACAAGTCAGGGCATCTGGAACGGCGGCGATGACCCGTCGGGGTCGGTCACGTCGCGGTGCCGGCTGGGCGTGTACCGGGCGAGGACCTGTTGGACGCGCTTATCCAGGTCCGCCAGCCGATCCAATAGGTCGTCATGCCGCGCTTCAAGCTCAAGGAGAGCCTCGAGATGGCCGGATTGGGCGTCCATAAGGTGGGTCCTGAGGTGAGCAAAGGGGGCGGGCGGGCACGCCCTAATCGGATCGGCTGGACACCGGCCCAAGGTTCAGCCGAGTAGGCCAATTCGCTCGATGCAAACAGAATCTGCGCAAGGTTTTACGATTATCGAAACGGTATGGCCGGCGGAGCCGACCTGGGCGAGCGAAACAGGTAGCCGAACAGGTCCCGCGGTGCCGATTGTCTGAGCGAGAAAGGGCCGGGCGCTCGAAAAAACAGGCCGCCGAGCGTGGATAGCGGGTGGACACCCGGAGCACGAGTGGTGTAAACTACAGCGCTTCTCCCAAGCCATCCTCGTGGGTTCGTTTCGTGGTCGACGGTGAGTATCAGTGATTCCAAGAAGGGGAGGTGTGAGTGGTCAAACTGACGCTACGGGATAATGAGTCCATCCAGGAGGCGGTGCGACGGTTCCGCAAGCTGGTCGAGCGGAGCGGGATCAAGAAGGAGATGCGTCGGCGCGAGTATTACGAGAAGCCGAGCGAGATCAAACGTCGTTCCCGCCTGCGTGCCGAGCGCCGCGCCCGTCGCAATCGTTTGCTGACCGGCGTCTGACGCTGCTGTCGGCACCGTTCTTTTCGTTTCTTCCCTTCGCCTGGGGCCTCTTGCCGCGCTGGTTGTCTGCGCCGACCGGCCTACCGGAACTTGAACAGCACGGCCGTCTGATCGTCCGCGGCGGACTGGCCGCCGCCGTGTTCGGCGACCCTGCGGAACAGTTCGTCGAGGATCGTTTGGCAGGACTCCTCGTGTAGATCCCGGAGGATGTCGAACACGCGGGTCTTGCCGAAAGCCCCGCCGTCCGGGTCGGCCGCTTCCCAAATGCCATCGGTGGTCAGCAGCAGCAGGTCGCCGGCGTTGAACTTCACGACCTCGCCCAGGCGGAAGCGTTCGGAGGGCAGGATGCCCATGAGCATTCCGGTACTCTGCAACTCCTCGAAAACGCCGGTGGAAGGCCGATAGATGATCGGGGGGTCGTGGCCGGCATTGACGTACTCCATCGTCTTCCGCTCCTGGTCGATCAGCCCGTAGAACATGGTGATGAAGCGGTCGTCCTCCGTGGTTTTTTCCAGGAGGTTGTTGAGCAGGAAGAACATGTGCTCCAAGTCTTCCGTGTACTGCTCCAGGGTGTTCATCATGGCTTTGGCCGACGACATCACGATCGCCGGCCCCACGCCGTGGGCCGACACGTCGCCGATGGAGACGCCGAGCTTCCCACTCCGCGGATGGCTGAAATCGAACAGGTCGCCGCCGATGTCGTCGCAGAACTCGATCCGCGCGGCGATATCCGCCACGTCGACCTTGGGCGGCCGGTCGGGGAGCATGGTCAACTGGACGCCGCGGGCAATCCGCATCTCATGCTGGACCCGCTCGTTGGCCAATCGCTCCTCCTCCAACCGCTTTCTGGGAGTGATGTCGCGGATCAGGGCCACCATGGCGGTTTCTCGGCCCCGGGCGTCCCGGGTCTTGGAGATCGTGACTTCCAGGAACACCTCTTCCTTGTCGTCGCCCACGGTGATCTTCGATTCGCGGTCGCGAATGTGGCCCGAGTCGCGAAGGGCTGCTTTGACCTCGGGGACGTCGTCCTTGGAGAACAGCAGCGTGAACATGTCCTCGCCGAGGGCTTCCAGCGCTTCCCGGCGGAAGATGGCCTCGGCCCCCTCGTTGAACATCATCATCACGCCGTCCAGGTCGCTGGTGATGATCGCGTCGCCCGAGATCTCCAGGACCGTGTCGAGATAGACCTTCAGGTAGTTGAAGTTCTCCCGGGCTTGCTCCCGATCGGCGACGTCGGTGATGATCCCGACGTAGCGATCGTTGCCGGGGCTGGCGGAGAACAGGATTTTGGCGGGGAAGCCGCCCCCGGAGAGCTTGACCATGTCGGCCGTGGTTTCGGCGTGGCTCGCCTGCTGGAGTCTCGACAGCAACTCCTCTCCCTCGGACCGCGTGGCGAACAGGTCCACGACGTTGATGCGGTCGACGACGTTTTCGGCCGGAGCGCCGAACATCCGTTCGTTCTCCTTCGTCCACGCCACGATCGCACCTTGGGCATCCATCTGAAGGAGGCAGCTAGATACGTCGCGCAATAGCTGGCTTACGATCTCGGGATCGAGATTCGCGCCGTTGGAATGTGTGGACATCGATGAAGCTCCCTGAGCCGGCGGCTCACACAAAGGCAGGCGGCCGCGCCCCCAACTCAACACGGGGCCGCGCCCGTCCACTCACGCACATCCTCACTTCTGCTTCCGTGTGGCAGACTCTCTCTGTTGCCCAGGCCGGCGGAGCCGCATTCACGAAAACGTGCCGCAAAACTCGATATTGCCTAACTCATTATACAACTCAACGGACGCCTCGGAAGGCGTTCAAGGTAGCCGCACGTCTCCTTGGTACAGCGTTTGCGGAGGGAAAGAATCCTCGGCGGAGCAGATACGACCGAATCCTGCCTGCGACCGTATCGCCGGGATCCTCGAATCGCCCGAGGCCCCCTCGACGACATCGACCCGCCTCCACCTGAAGAGCTGCTGAGTGCCACGATAGCCGGAACCTCCGAAACTTGCAAGCCGCTGGAGGGCGGCCGGGCGATGGATTCAGTCGAAACGGACCATGTCTCGCTTACCCCCTCTCTGTGGGGTTGCGGCAAAGGGCCGGTTCCTCCTCCCCCGATGACGATCTCGCCTGCCCATGCTCCCACCGTTACACCTCGCCAATTACGGTTTTGCGGACGATCGTACCCTGCGGACCTCTTGCGGACCCCCTTCCGCAGGGGTAAGATGGGACAATGCGCCAGCGACCGCCGGGCTGTGAGAGGCTGCCGGATGGACGAACGTCAGATCCAACAGCTCACCGATGAGGCCCGCGACGCCCTCGAAAGCGGCAACTACGTTCGGGCCGTGGCGATCACCGAGCAGCTTGCGACCGTCGTCCCCAACGACCCCACCGTCTGCGCCATCCGCGCCGAAGCCCTGCTCAGGACCGACGCCGATGAGGAGGCGGTGGCTGTCGGTCGCCGCGCCGTCGAGCTGGCCCCCCAGGACCCGCACTTGCACACCGTGGTCGGACTGGCCGCATGGCGAACCGAGCGGCTCACGTTGGCGCAGGAATCGTTCGAGCGGGCGGTCGAGCTTTCGGGAGAAGAGCCGCGCCTGGTGGCCGATTATGCCTTCTTCATGGCCGCAGCGCGGGGCCCTCGCTTGGCCGAAGCCGCGGCCAACGAAGCCGTGTGCGCCGATCCCCGGTGCGCGGCTGCCTGGGCCGCCCGGGGACTGGCCCAGTTTCGCCTGCACCGCCGCCGCGCGGCCGAAGCCAGCCTCAAGCGGGCGTTGGAGCTTGACCCGAACGACCCGTATGCCCAGGCCGTGATGCTGGCCTTGCTCTACGACCGACGGGAACATGCCCAGGCGGTGGCCCTGGCCGAGCTGCTCAAAGACAGCCGCGGCACGGAGCAGTTCGTCGCGGTCCGCCTGTTCTTGCTGAGCTGCGGGTTCCCCGACGTCTCCGCGACGGAGGAGTTCGTCGAGACCATTCGGAATGAGGCCAAGAAACGGCAGGTCGGAAGGGAGCTGGTCGAACGAGGGGCGCTGCGGGAGCCGACCTACTATGCCGACTCCCCGGGGCTGTTCTGGCTCTGCCTGCTCCTCAGCGCGCTGATCGTCGCGGGGCTCGTCGCCCTGATCGCGATCCGACCCGACTTGACCCCCTTCATCGTTCTGTTCGGGCTGATTCCGTTGTTCCTGCTGTGGATCGGCCGGCGGCTTTTCGACTGAAGCCGAAGGCGTGCGCGAGGATTCCGCTATGAATCGGACGAAAAACGACTTCCCGACTTCCGTAGCAGGCACACGCCGTGTGCCGTAGCTGGCGGACGGCACACGGCGTGTGCCTGCTACTCCTCAAATGCGGAAGTCACTTCTAGGCCGGGGGGGCATTCCACGCTGCCGCACGTCCCCGCCACTTCCCACTACCGTATCTCCACCTCGTACCAAACCGTCTTGTGCTCCGGACTGAGGAGGACCGCCGCCTTGCCGTCGCGCTCGGTGCACGGGACGGCGGAGCGACGGTTGCCCGACTCGTCCAACGGATAGAGACGAACGCGGTCGCCGTCGACGGGCAGAAGGATCTCGGCCGGAATCCCTTCGCAGAGGACGGGCTCGGTGCCCCAGCGGGTTCCCAGGGTCACGCGGTCGCCGCCCAGCTCCTCCAGCTCCATGCCCTTGTTTTGGACCCAGCCGGTGGCCGTGACCAGGATGCGGCCCGGGGCATCGAACCCGTCGCCGTCGAGGGCAACCATCGAGATGGTGGCCCAGTCGAGCCGGGTCGGGCCGATATCGAGCTTCACGTCCCCCAGGTCAAACGTGCGGCCGCGGACAAAGCCGGTGAACAGCTTGGTGCGCGGCGTGTCGGCGATGAAGTACCCGGCCTTCGGTTCGGACAGGTCCCAATGGAGCTGGCCGGTGTCGGAGACGAACTCGGCGGCGTCTTCCGGGATTTTCGGCAGCTCGGCCGTGGGCTGCCCGCGCAGGTTCATCCCGATGCCGTGCAGGAGCGACAGTCGCGGATCGAGGCCCAGGTTGTCGGCCGTCAGGCTTCGCACGTTGAGCGTCTCGTGGAGCTTCTCGCGCTCGTCGTCCGGCGAGAGACCGGCCACTAGCATCTGCCGGGCCGGGGTCGCGTCGCCGCGGAGGAACAGGGCGGCGCAGGCCGGCATGTGGGCGATCTTCGGCGTGTGGCCGTTGATGTCAAAATAGCTGCCGATCCGAAGAGGCTCGAAATCGGAGCTGTGGCAGTAGGCGAAGGGAAAGATCCCGTCCCATGATTGAAACGCACCAAACGCCGCGATCATCGGAAAACCCTCGGCCGCGTACATGTTGGGGGCCGGGTGGTTGTACTCGCTGACCGTGTACGCCATCCCCGCCACGCGGCGGGCCGCCAAGCCGGCGAGCGTCCCGCCCGGACTGTTCACCAACGCCACGTTCCGCACGTACCAGTTCCTCGGGTCCCAGGGCCGGCCCGGGAAGGAAGGATGGTTCCAGTAGGAGTGGGCGTCGATGTAGTCGAGCTCCGCTTGAACGTGCACCGGGCTGTAGCTGAGCTGCGTGCCCGAAACGAGCGGCCGCACCTTCAGCTCGTCCTTCAAGAAGCGGTGCATGCCCCCCCAGTAGTCGCGCTCGGTGTCCCACAGGAAGTCGATGAAGTCGTGCCGGGCGGCCTCGGTCACGTCGAGCCGGCCGTGGCGCACGATCGGCACGCTCGCGTCCTCCAGACGCTGGTCGCGCTGGAGGCCCACGATCCCGCCGGGCCGAAGCGAAAAGCCGGCCAGCTCATACGTGCCGGGCTCGAGGCCCGTGATCGTGATCCGGGCGTTGGGGTCGTCCTGCTGGGCGACGAACGTGAACCGGTGCTCCTTCCACTCGGGCCCCACCTCCGCACTGCCCGAAAAACCCAGCCGCTGCCAGGGCTCGTGGGCCATCATCGAGTTCAGGCCGATCCGCCGCTCTCGGTCGGCCCGCAGCCGGCACGTGAGCGTGTAGGGCGTATCCTTCTTGACGGCGAACCCGCTCTGGCTAATCTGCGGATGCCAGGAGATACTCCCCTGCTTGGTCACCACCACTCGCAGGAAACGCCCTGCCTCGGCGCCTTCTTCCTCGACCGACCACTCGACCTCGGTCTCGGCGTCGCGCTCCAGGTTCCATTTGCCGGGGAGCGGTTGCGAAAAATCGCCATTGGCGAGCATCTCCTCGCCGAGCGGCCATTCGCCGGCGTTCCACGCCTTGCGGAGCTTCTCGGTGCTTCCGTACTTCTTCACGAGCCAGCCGTTCCAGAGCGTGCGGAACGTGGTGGCGTACGGCTCGGGCAACGTGTCGATATCGCCCCCGCCCCAAACGGTGAACAGGGCGTCCTCGTTCGAGATCTCCACGAAGGCAACAGCCGGCTCGTCGGTGTAGGCCGTCTTCGTGTAGGGGTTCACGTGGGTGAGCAGGTCCCGGGCGTATTTCTTCTGGACGTCGATCATCCGGGGCTCGAAGTTGCCCAGCCCCTTGTCGTATTTCGGTCGCTCGTCGCGTGCGACGAATCCCTCCGCCTCGCCGAGCGACCGCGACACGTGCAGGTTGATGTCCGTGTAGACGCCGTGCTGCTTGAGCTGGTAGATAAGGTAGTCGAGCCGGTCGAGCTGCTTGGGGTCGATGGTGAGCTTATTCGGGCTATCGCCCCAGATCGACCGCGCGTCCATGTGGTGCATGCGCACGCAGTTGATCCCCAGCCGGGCGAGCCGGGCCGCGGCTCGCTCCGCCTGCTCCCGCTCGGGGAAGCAGGCGTCGAAGCAGAAGTTGGTCGCCCAGAAGCGGATCGGCCCGGCGTCGGTGGCCAGGCGCCCTTCCTCGACGCGGACGAACCCGTGCCCTCCCGCCGGGCGATCCAGCCAGCCGGAGACGTTGGTCGCGTTCTCGGGCGCGTCGTACGAGATCACGAACGGGAACAGCGGCTCTTCGGCTTGCACGCCGCCGACTGTCGACCAAACGAACACGAGCGCCAGAAGCGCAACACGACCGAGCATCGTCTCGCTCCTTTCCCGGGGAGATACGGAGGGACAAAAGTTGCCACACAAGAAAGGTGGAAGCCTAAGCGGGACAAGGAAAAGCGTGCACGGTCGGGTGCCACTGGCGTCTCGCCAGTGCACGGGCAAGATGCCCGTGGCACCCTACTGCACCGTGCAGTCTATAATCCGTCCCGCTCAGGAGGCTTCAGGGCAGCCTAGTGCAGCCAAGAGTGAAACGCAAGGCCCGCGCGAGAGAGAACGCCTCGTAGATTCGAGCGTCGAGATCGACGTTGAGGTCGTTCACGCCGCTCGACGCCGCGGGACGAGCCCGGCGAAGACCGCTTCGATCTGCGCCGTTTGGCTTTCCACGGAGAAGTCTTCCCGTACGGCCTGGCCTCCGGCCTCCTCATCCAAGGAGACCGGGACGATTCCGCCGCCGTCGACGGAGTCGGGTATCGTGACCATGCGGTCGGCGCGGACGAGGTTGTAGCTTCGGTGGAACCGCCGCGTCGTGTCCGAGACGGCAATCACCCGGTCGTTGAACATCCAGTGCAACTGGACGTGGCGGCTCTGGGCGGTGGCCACGCACGGCAGGCCGCTCGTCCAACGCAACAGGACGCCGAACGAGTGCGCCCGGCTCATGTGCGTGTGCACGACGTCAATGCGGCTCTCTCGGGCGAGGGCGGCGATCCTGCGCAGCTCGTCGAGCGGCCAGCGGTGCAGGTCCGACGCGATGAGGTCGACCGGGTCGACCGCCGACTGCCGGGCGATCCATGCACCGGGGCGACAGACGAGCGTGACGCGATGGCCGCGTCGAGCGAGCTCGCGCGTGAGCAGCAGGCAGTGCGTGACCGCCCGGTTCTCGCCTGCCCCGGAAACGATCTCCATGATCCTCATGACGAACCCCCCCGGGTTGAAAACGAAGAGCGAGGACACAAAGCGGCCGATCTCGGACGTGCCACGGGGGCGCGGATTCGGTGCCGCGGAAGGCCGTGGGGGACCTGCCGGTGTCGCGGTGAATCGGCTTGTGGCTCGCCGGCAGTTTAGCCAAAGTTCGCGCTTGCCCGCGTAGATTGACCTATCTCGCGGTACAGAAAGAAGTTAGGCTGCGTGCGCGTCCCGCCGAATGCCCCAACCGCTCGCTTGCTCACCACGCAAGATGGGGGTAGGATGAGCTTGGCCCAACGATGAGAGACCTGCCCCCATCAACACAACGGCGGAGGCGCCGGATCGGCGTCGTGTTGCGGTTCCTCAAAGTCACTCGCCCTTTCGACGCCGCGGAACTCCGGAAAACGACCGTGCGCAAACTGACGGCAACGCTGGCGATCCTCTGGGCGTCGCCCTGGACACTGTTCGGCCTGTTGGTCGGGGGGCTCGGTCTGGTCACCGGGGGGCACGTCCAGCGGTCCGGCCGCGTGATCGAGTTCTGGGGCGGCTTCGCCACGGTCTTCCTTCGGGTCTTTCCGCTGGTGGCCGGGGCCTCGGCCGTCACCTTCGGGCATACCGTGCTGGCGCGGAGCAAGGCCCACCTGGACGGCTCCCGCGAGCACGAGCGGGTCCACGTGCGGCAGTACGAGCGATGGGGCCCGTTTTTCGTGCCGGCGTATCTCCTCTGCTGGGCGGTCCTATGGCTCGCCCGTAAGCACCCGTACCACGACAACCCGTTCGAGCGTCAAGCGTTCGACGAGGCCCCCTGACCCGCCGTGGAGAAGCGGTTGCCCCTTGCAGGGGGTGCTGGCCCCGCTCTTCTTGCCTGAGAAGCCAATCTCGATCTGCCGGCCGACGTTGACACGGCCCGTCGGTTTGCGTACCGTACGCCCTGCGATTTCCGCGAGGTGGGTCGGCCTTGTCTGCGGGCCACGCCGACCGGGACCGCATGCGTGCGTTCCCGCCGACCGCGTTGCCGATCTCGCCCTGTCGTGGTGGAGGAGCGACCATGCCCGGCACGATCCGTCGAACGCGTTGGCCCGGTTATCGAGCTCTGCCGGCGCTGGTGCTGGTGGCTTCTGTGCCGGCGGCGAGTCGCGGGCAGGTTGTCGAGCAGATTCGCGAGGACGTGCGCGGGGTGTCGACCGGCTCGTCGGATACGTCCGCGCCCTCCTCCGGCAGTCCCGGCGATGACGACCAGGGCGATTCCCGGCCTCGCCGTCGCCGACGGGATTACGACGGATACGATGACGACGGCTACGGTGACGCCAAGGGTTGGACGGGCCTGATCATCGTGAGCGCGTACACGGTTACCTCGCCGTTCTGGGGCCCGCACGCGATTCTCGAAGACGAATTCCTCTCCTACGAGTACTTCCCTCGCTTCCCATACGATCAGGTGCCGGGCTACATGATGTGCAGCCCGTGCGACTCCCTGGAACCGGACCCCGCTTGCGAGGTCGACCCGCTGCGAAGCGAGGGCTGGCCCACGCGGCCGCGCACCTGGGCCGCGCGATTCCGAATGGAATACGCCGACGAGTTCAACGACCTACAGCGGATCGGCGGGCACCTGCTGCTGGAGACCAGGTCGCGCTTCGGCCTGGACACGGAGACCAGCTACCTCGAAGAAGAGCTGCCCGACGGCACGCAGGACGCGCTCTGGCTCGGCGACTGCAACGTCGTCTACCGGTTCGCCCAGGGCGAATACGCCCAGTTCCGCGCCGGCGTGGGGTTCAACTGGCTCGACGATCCCGAAGAGACCGACTTCGGCTTCAACTTCACCTACGGCGCGGATCTCTTTCCCCGCAGGCCGTGGGTCCTCTCGGCGACCATCGACTGGGGCACGCTGGGCGAGGCAGAGCTGTTCCGCTTTCGCACCACCGGCGGCGTAGTCGTCCACGGCGTGGAGCTCTACACCGGGTACGAATACCTGGATATCGACTCCACCCAGATGAACGGCATCATGGGCGGCGTGCGGATCTGGTTTTAGGGTACTTGGTTTCCGAGAGTTGTTGCCGATGAGTCAAGTTTGTGGGGTTCAGGGTTCGGGGTCCAGGGTTCAGGACTTGCGTGTATACGTGGAACTCCAGGTCCTGAACTCTGAACCCCGAACCCTGAACACAGGACTCTCGGTTCGGTCTGAGGCCCCGCCTCGCTAGCCCAACTCCGATCCCGTCGCCTGGCGGCAAGCCTGTCCCCGGCATCGGATTCGCGGCCCGCACCATCCCGGAGAATAGCCGTCTCAGGGGGGTTGCATTTCTCTGATCGCGGGGTACGATTTGGCAGCCGGTCCAATCTGCTCGAATGGGTCGATGCGGCCCGATTCTACGACCTTTTTGGGGGCTGTCTCTTCGCCGGTGGAGACACTGAAGGGGGGCAACGCGAGGCAGCGAGGCGATTGGGAGGGGGTGCCACGCAACGATCGGGGCGTTGGGTTTGTGCCGATCACCGGTTCGGTCTCTCGCCCACTACCGCCCGAATTCTCGGCCAACATCCCCAAGATTCGCCGCGCGCCGGCGAATGCTTGATAGTATCAAGTCTTTTCCTGGAAACGACTTATCTACACGAAAGGAAGGCGGGCGATGGCCACACTTTTCCTCATCTGCGCGGCCGTGGGTGGCACCATCCTGGCCTGCCAGTTGGTGATGACGTTGCTCGGGTTCGCCGGGGACATGGCGGACATGGATCTCCCCGGGGACATGGGCGAAGGCGGTGACCTAGACTTGGGAGGCGATGTGGACGCCGGGCGGGACCTCGCGCTGGACGCGGATGTGGATGCCGATGCAGGCGGTACCGTTCATCATCCTGACACATCCTGGATCCTGGGCGTCCTCTCCTTCCGCACGCTGGTCGCAGCCGTCACGTTTTTCGGGTTGACCGGCATGATCGCCCGCGGGGCAAACGCCGGCCCGCCCTTGCAGGTCATCGTCGCGTTGGCCGGCGGGGCGGCCGCGATGTTCGGCGTTTACTGGCTGATGCGAGCGATCTATTCGATGAAGGCCGAAGGGACCGTGCGGATCGGCAGCACCGTGGGCCGACACGGTACGGTGTACCTGAGGATCCCCGGCCAAAGGTCGGGAGCAGGGAAGGTGCAGCTCAGTGTGCAAACGCGGACGATGGAGTACCTGGCGATGACGCCGGGCGAGGAACTGCCCACGGGAACGAAGGTCAAGGTAGTCGACGTGATTACCTCGGATACCGTGGAAGTCGAACCTGTCCTAGAACCGGAAAGGGCCGAAAATGCCTAGTTACTTTCTGCTTGCGCAGGGGGACCCGCTTCCCGGCTGGGTGGTCCCTACCGTGATCACGTTTGCCGCCATCGCCGCGGTTATCTTCGTGATCCTCGCGATGTTCATGAAACAGTACAAGCGCTGCCCGAGCAACCGGGTCCTGGTGATTTACGGATGGCCGTCCCGCGGGGAAGCGGCCGTCTGCGTGCACGGCGGTGCGCGGCTTGTGCTCCCGATGCTCCAAGACTACGGCTTCTTGAGCCTGGAGCCGATGCAGATCGAGATCCCGCTCCGCGGCGCGCTGTCCAGTGAGAACATCCGCGTCAACGTGCCCAGCGTGTTCACGGTCGCCGTCGGCGTCACGCCGGAGCAGATGCAGAACGCGGCCATCCGCCTCTTGGGGCTCTCGGAGGGGGATATCAAGAAGCAGGCCGAAGACATCATCTTGGGGCAGCTTCGTCAGGTGATCGCCTCGATGCTTATCGAGGACATCAACCGCAACCGCGACCAGTTCCTGGAAAACATCCAGACGTCGCTGGAACCGGAGCTGCGGAAGATCGGCCTGGTGCTGATCAACGTGAACATCACCGACATCACCGACGAGTCGGGCTACATCGAGGCCATCGGGCGCAAGGCCGCCTCCGAGGCGATCCAGCAGGCCGAAATCGACGTCGCCGTGCAGGTGAAGAAGGGCGCCATCGGCGTCGCCGAAGCGCAACGGGAAAAGGAAATCCAGGTGGCCAACGCCGTGAAGGTCCAGACGATCGGCACCCGCGAGGCCGAACGAGATCGGGCGATCCGCGTGGCCGAGATGGACAAGGAGCAGGTGGTCGGCGAGCAGACCGCCAACTTCGAGCGGGAAGCCCAGGTGGCCCATGCCGACCGCGAGAAGCGTATCCGCATCGCCGACGCCGACGCCCGGGCGATCGAAGGCGAGAACGAGGCCGCGGCCGCGGTCGCCGCGTCGAGGGCCCAGTTGAAGGTCGCCGAAGCCCAGGCGTATCAGAAGGGGGAAACGGAGGCCCGAATCGCCAGGGCCGCCGTGCTCGAGGCCGAGAGCCTGGCCATGGCCAAGGCGGCCTTGGCCGCAGCCACGGAGGTCGAGGCGAAGCGGCGGGCCGAGCTGGAAGCGCCGGCCAAGGCCGAGAAGGCCAAGATTGTGGTCGATGCCGAAGCCGAGGCCGACAAGCGCCGCATCCACGCCCAGGGTGAGGCGTCGGCCATCTTCGCCAAGCTCGAAGCCGAGGCACGCGGCCAGTACGAGATCCTGGCCAAGAAGGGCGAAGGCTTGCGGGCGATCATCGACGCCTGCGGCGGCGCCCAACAGGCCTTCCAGATGATGATGCTCGATCACTTCGACGACCTGGTCGAGGCGTCGGCCAAGGCGATCTCGAACATCAAGTTCGACAAGGTCGTGGTCTGGGAAGGCGGCAACGGCAAGAATGGCACCTCCGCCACCGCCAGTTGGCTGCACGAGATGTCGCGCACGCTGCCCCCGATGCTCCAGGTGATGAAGGACATCGGCGGCATCGAGGTCCCCGAGACGCTGGCCAAGATGGCCGGGACCGAGAAGGAAGGCCAGCCGGCCGAGGCCGCTGCGGCCAAGCCCGCGCCGAAGCCACGATCGTAGGGCAGCCAAACGCCCGACAATAAGCCGCCTGTCACTCGCCAGGCCCACGGCCCCATGCGGCCGTGGGCCTTTTCTCGTCCTGTCGCTGCGTGGTGGTGCGTGTCGACGGAGTCTGATAGACTGTCCCGTGGTTGCCGATTCAACTGGGCGTGAAGGCGCGATGCCGGCCGCGTTTCTTCTTCGCCGGCGCACGGAATGCAGGGATTCCCCGATCAGCCATGGCACTCATCCGGTGCGAAGGATGTAGCGCGGTCCACGAGGCGGCGAGCGTGGCTTGCCCTGTTTGCGGGAAGTGCCCCAGTTGCGGGGCACAGAGAATCCCTCGCAAGGACTTGCCCGCCGAGTGTGCTGATTGCCACGTGCCGTTCTGCCACGGCTGCGGGCGGTGCCACGGTTGCGGCAAGCTCCGCCCTTTGGATCTGGAGCCGTGCAGTTGCGGTTACCCCAAGGATCCCGCCAAGCTGGCCCAGGTGGAGAAATCGTTCCGGATATCCGCCGAGCCCGGCCCGCCGAGCGGGTGCTGGGGGATCGCGCTGATCGTTCTGGTGGTGGGTTTGCTGGCGTTGATTTACTGGTTGTCGTAAGGCGCGCGAACGCCGAAGCTGCGTGAACTGCCATGATCACGCCCGAGACCTCGCTGAAGGTCTTCCTGCGCATCGCCGGCGCGATATGCCTCGTGGCCGTGGTGCCGTTTCTCATGCCCCGCGCGTGGATCGTCGCGTGTCACGCGTGGCTGGGGCTCGGGGCGTTTCCCGAGGCGCCGATCGCCGAGTATCTCGCCCGGTCGACTTCCGCGCTGTGTGCGTTCTACGGGGGGCTGCTCTGGGTGCTTTCGGGCGACGTGCGCCGGTTTGCCCCCGTCATCACGTACCAGGCCGTGGCGATCATGTTTCTGGCGATCGTCGGAAACGTACTCAGCGTCCGCTGCGGGATGCCCGTTTGGTGGGCCGCGAGCGACGCGGCGGGTGCCTCGACGATCGGCGTGGTCTCGCTCGTCTTGCAGTGGAGGATCCGGGCGGGGGACCGGAGGGGCAATCCCCAGGAGGCATGAATAGGCGCAAACTCGGGGAATCGGGTGAGCAGCCCGTTGAAAGAGGGTGGCACTGCTGGCTTGTCCAGCAGTGCTGTGCCAATTCGCACGAAAATCACTGCTGGACAAGCCAGCAGTGGCACCCGAGTCGCCGAGGGAGTGCATTTTCAACGGGCTTTTACGACGAGCCCTTGCGCCCGATCTGCTGGCGGAGCTTGGCGATGGTCGCGACGAACTCGTCTCGGGCTTGCGTGAGCCCCTCGGGCGTTTTCTTGCCCGGGCCGCGCACGTAGTCGAGCACGATCTTCTCGGCGGCGACGAACGGGCCGGCCAGGTCGGCCACCTCGGCGGCGATCTCCGGGGGGACGCTGGTCACGCCGTTGGCGTCGCCGTGCAGGAGGTCGCCCTGGTTGACCGCGAGCCCGCCCACGCGGACGGGCAGGCCGACGTGCAGGATATGGCAGTAGGCGTGGGCGCAGATCGTCGAGCCGGTGAACACGGGGTAGCTCAACGCCCGGACCTGCTCGAGATCGCGCCCGCCGCCGGAGGTCACCAGCCCGACGGAGCCGAACGCCTGATAGGTGGAACACATCACCTCGCCGAAGGTGGCCCCGACCGCCGGGTCGTCGAGGTCCTGGAAGACCATCACGGCCGGGCCCGGCAGCTCCTCGAACCCGCGGACCTGGTCGATGAAGCTACCATAGGCGTCGCCCCCGGCCGGCGGCGCCCCGCTGCGGAAGGCCGCCGTCGAGGCGAACCCGACCATCGGCCGAAACTCCGGGAAGTTGCACCGGATCCGCCCGTCCATGAAGCCCACGTTCCGGGGCCGCACGTCGAAAAGCTCGATCACGTTGCAGACGGTAGGGGTGTCGAACTGGGCCAGCTTGTCGAGGGTCGCTTGAGTGATGGGCATGGGGTTGTCCTGGGAGAGGGAGTGGAAGTCGATCGCGTGGCTAGGTTGCACCTTCGCCGGAAGCTCCAGAAGCGGCACCGTCTGCTACAGGCCGGGGAGGAAACGAAACGTACTCGTGCCCCGATTCCCGTTCCTGACGCCTCAGGTCCTCGCAGATTGCGTGCAGATCACCGTTGAACTTCTCGGTGTGTTGTTGGCGAATCCGGCGAATCTCGTCCACGATGGGGTCGTCGCGCATGGCTAATCCTCCAAGAGTTCCTCCGGAGTACAGATCACCGGCGGCTCGTAGCCGGCCAGCATCGCGGCGTGTGGCCATCTCTCACCGCGCCGCGGACTGCTTCGCTGAGATCCTCTCTAAGGGCGGCGCCGGGCGCATCGGGAAAAGTGCGCGCCAAGCAAACACGTGGGAACAATAACGCGGTCTCCTTGCCGAGTTCCATGAAAACCCTCACTTCTATTCCACGCCTTCGCTCGGCTTCGCACGCCCGGCCACCTTCGCGACTTCGTCCAGCACCGTGGAAATCTCCTGGTCGATGTCCTCGCGGGGCACGAGGCTTGCCAGGACATGATAGTCGGTCTTCTGAAACAGATTGGGAATCCCAAGCGTCTTGAAGAACTCCCGGAAAAGCGGGTTCAGGAAGTCGTCCGTCACTTTCGTGTCGTTCGACCAAGGGGAACCCTTGCCGAGCACCTGCATGGCCTTCTCGACTTGGGCAATTGACTCCTCCATGGTGGCGACCCACTGTTGAACGAAAAGGGGACCGGCACCATCCTCCTGCGCGTAGCGGCGGGCCCAGGCGAGCAGTATCTCCCGCGTGCAGAGATAATTCTCGATCTCTCGTTTTGACCACGAGATTTCCACTCGCTCGGGCACGCTCTGCAACTGTTGGTCAAGTAGTCTATCGAAGATGGCAATCCCCGTAAGCATTCACAGCGTCCGGCTGAGACCAGCATTCCAGGCAACCAGTGGGTTGCCGGGCTTACGGGGGTGGGCGCGACGTAGGAGGATGTGAGCGTCGGGAAGAGGGGTGAGGCGGGACCGTCGGGATCAAGGGGAAT